>CAZPEJ010000478.1:0-4375 GCA_964585465.1 uncultured Ardenticatenaceae bacterium | reverse complement strand
GGCTCCATCAACCGAAAATAGTACCAGGATTGGTCTTTCTCATAATCGGCCGGGCGTTTGAAGAACCAATAAGCCATATTCCCCACCCAGGGCCATTCCACTGCCGCCCGTTGATACGCTTCTACCGCATAAGTAGCTTGTTGGGCCTCCGTCACCTGTCCGAAGCGTTTATCTCCCACACTGTCTGGTACCACATTCCAACCCATCTCGCTAATCCACATCGGTTTGGCCGCATCCCCATTCTGCACCATCAAATCGCGCAGCAGCAAGTGATGAGGAAAGTTAATCACCGTCGGCCGCAGCCGCCTATCCATTGCCCCCGACCACAAACCGTACCCCTGCGCCGCTAACACATCAAAACACGCCCCAGCCCCGGCGTTGTACATCCGTTGCAGGAAGATCAGGTCATTCATATTACGGCCGTCCATAGCCACCGTGGGAGCCATTGCCCCGGTGACCACCACCGCCTGGGGGTTAATGGCCTTGATGCGCTCATAAGCCGTACACAACAAGGCGGTGTAGGTTTCAGGGTCAACGTCTTGTTCGCCCCATTCAGGGTAGATATTGGGTTCGTTCCAGATTTGGAAGTGGGAAATACGGCCGTTATACCGCTCCGCCACCGCCGCCACAAAATCCCCATAATCAGCCAGGTTGTCTGGCGGGGACTGGCTGCCAATGGTGTCTGTGAGTGCCCGCGTCCAGGCGGGTGGGTTGCTCAGGCGGGCCAAAATTTGAATGTCGTACTGCTCCGCCAACGATACGATGTTGTCATATTTCGCCCAGGCATCCACCCCGTTGAGGTCATTGCGCCGATCCACAAAATCCCCTTTGCCATGAATCTCAATATCTTCCCAGGGGAACTCCTGCCGAATCAGGCCAAAACCGGCCGTTTGAATCAGTTGCAAACTTTGTTCCCGTTTGGTTATTTCTACCTCTTGTTCCAAAAAGGTATTTACGCCATACAAGGGCATCGAACGGGTTGCTGCCTCTTGGGGAGCGAATTGGGGTTGTGGTCGAATGGCACTATTAACCCAATGAACCAGACCACGTAATTGAGAAACGGCCGTTTCCTCCCCCGTCAACTCATACAACGTGCCAACCGGCGGCCACAGAGCCACCACCATGCCCACAAATGCCAAAACCAACAGTAATTTTTGTCGCATGAACAGATTATATCCTTACAGCGGGCATAAACTGATGTTTTCATTGGAGATTAGAGATTAGAGATTGGAGAACCTCTAATCTTCCTCAGCAATATACCGTGAAACGGCCGTAACATTTCTCATTTTACCGCTTCGCCTGGGGTTCAAATCCTACTAAAGCACGTTCAAAAAGCCATGCTTCAACCGATGGCGATTCCCAAATTGTGAATGGCTGAAACGGCCGTATTACATGACTTGGCACGTCTGCCCAGTTCAGATACACTATGACGCATTGCGCTATAATCCACTGCGTACTGAGTACTGTTTACTGAGTACTGTTTACTGAGTACTGTTCACTGAGTACTGTTCACTGAATACTGTTCACTGAATACGGAGGAAGTATGCCCCTCATAGACATCAGCTTACGTGCTATTCTATTCTCCCTCGTTCTCTTTGCCTCCTTAGGCCTCTTTTTCTATCGTGGTTTTGCCATCATAGATTATTTGAAACTAGGCAAAACCGACGACCGCCTCAAAAACATTCCCGAACGCATCCGTTCCGTATTGGTCTACGTCGGTGCCCACAAAACCATGTTCCGCTTTTCCTACGCGGGCGTGTTGCACCTCTTTATCTTTTACGCCTTCGTCATCCTGGGGTCAGTCATCACCGCCACCTTTGGCGAAGCCTATTTTGGCCCCACCTTTGAACTGCCCCTCATCAAAGACATCCCGCCTTTGCACTATGGCCTGTCCATCTCGCAAGATGTCATCATTGTGTTGGGCCTCATTGGCCTGGGTATGGCCTTTTACCAACGGCTGGTGACAAAACCAGAACGGTTTGAAGGCTCCCACGAGAGCGAAGCCTATCTGGTGCTGGGGATGATTAGCGGAGTTATTATTACCACGTTGTTCACTCTTTCGGCGCGGCAAGCCCTGGGCTGGAGCGAACTTCCTGTGTGGGCGGCTCCTGTTCGCACCCTGTTAGGCAATGGTTTACTAGCTGTATTGGGCGAAGATGGCCTCAAACTGCTGTTTGAAATTGCCTGGTTTTCCCATGTGCTGGTTGTATTCAGCTTTTTGCCCTTCCTGCTCTACAGCAAACACATGCACGTCATTGTGGGGGTGCCCAATGTGTTGTTGCGCGATTTGGGGGTAAAAGGGCGATTGGAACCATTAAATTTAGAGGATGAAACGGCCGAAATCTTCGGTATTGGGGATGTCACCAGCTTTAGCTGGAAACACATGCTCGATTTTTACTCCTGTACTGAATGCGGCCGTTGTCAATCCGTCTGCCCCGCCCACATGGCAGGTAAACCTCTCAGCCCCAAACTCCTGATTATGGATTTGCGCGACCACCTCAACGACATTGGCCCCAATCTGGTGCAGATGGCAGCCCAGGCCAGCAACGGCAAAAATGGCAAAACCAGCAACGGCAAAGCCATGGTTGGCGAAGTGATCCAAGACGACACCCTGTGGGCTTGTACTACCTGTCGCGCTTGTATGCACGAATGCCCTTTGTTCATCGAACACGTAGACGACATTGTAGACATGCGCCGCTACCTGGCCCTCACCGAAGGGCGCATCCCAGAACGGCTCGGTTTTGCCATCAACCAGGTGACCCGCACCGGCAACCCCTGGGGGCAAGCCGCCGCCAACCGCATGAAGTGGGCCGAGGGGTTAGACGTGCCGGTGATGTCCAAGAAAAAAGAGGCCGACGTGTTGTACTGGGTGGGTTGCGCCGGGGCCTATGACCCCAATGGGCAAAAAATCAGCCGTTCGGTGGTGAAAATTTTGCAGGAGGCTGGGGTAGATTTTGCCGTGTTAGGCACAGAGGAACGGTGTAACTGTGAATGGGCGCGGCGCGGCGGCGACGAAAACACCTATCAAGAGGCCACCAATCGCAACATCACGACCTTCAACAAATACAAATTTAAGACCATCCTCACCCACTGCCCGCACTGCTTCAATACTTTTGCCAACGAGTATGGCGACTTTGGCGGCAATTACGAGGTGATTCACCATAGTCAATACATCAGCCGCCTGGTGGCTGAGGGGCGGGTGAAACCCAAACAGAGCCGCAACGAAACCATCACTTTCCACGATGCCTGTTACCTGGGGCGTTACAATGATGTGTATGATGAACCACGCCACGCCATTGCGGCTATTCCGGGGGTGAAGTTGGTGGAGATGGAGCGTAGCCGTGACAAGGGCATGTGTTGTGGTGGCGGCGGGGCTAATGTGTGGTATGAAATTCACGGTGAGCGCGAGGTGAACGAAATCCGGCTGGAGCAAGCCATGGAAGTGAAACCGCATACGGTTGGGGCGGCCTGTCCATACTGTAAATTGATGCTGGATTCGGCCGTTCAGAGCAAAGGTGTCTCCGAAACCATCGCCATCAAAGACATCGCCGAACTGGTAGCTGAGTCATTGTAAGGTACACAAGAATGACAAAATATGTTCGTTGCGTTAATAATGCGGGTTTCATTTATAACCAAAATGGGCAGTTGTTTGACGAAAACATTCCTGATTTGGTGGTAGGGCAAGTTTACAAAGTAGCTCCGCCTGCCGAGAACGACGAGGATCTATTACGAATTATAGATGCCTCTGGAGAAGATTATTTATACCCTGCCAGCTATTTTGAGCCTTTTGTACGCCATGAACAAACAAAGCACCAACGGCCGGTTACTACTTTTTTAGATGAATACACCAAAGGGGTTTTGTATGCGGAAGCTACAGCGGCCAAAAAATCTGTGAGTGCCTTGTTGCGTGACTGGATTGATGAACGGTTAGATTTGCCAGCTGTATGATTAAAGATTGTCAACCATAAGATTGAAAGAGCAGAGAGACCTGATAGCGTTTTAGAAACCTGTCAGGTCTTTTTTTGGGTCTTTTGGATTTTGTGGGGGTTGCCGGGAAACGTAAAACGTAATCCCCGCTACTTATCAACAAAGTGACTGTTGACACAAAGTTGTTTACAATACGGTCAATCAACCTATCCTGACTAAAATAACCTAATGGAAACACCCACTAACAAACAGCTATTCGATTTTATACTGGACTCTTTTAATGAGCGTGAATTGGATGCCCTCTGTATGGATCACCTTCCTGAAGCAAGTTATGAGTTTGGTTCAGGGATGAGTCTGAAAGAAAAAGTTAAGGAGTTGATTGATTATTGCAACTGGCATGGTATCAGGGAGAAGTTGTTGGTTGCCTTGCAGCAGGAGCGGGGAGAAA
>CAZPEJ010000477.1:0-4379 GCA_964585465.1 uncultured Ardenticatenaceae bacterium | reverse complement strand
ATAGCTACTATCCCCTTTACGGAAAATTACATGTCAATAAACGTATTTGAAGAATTGAGGTGGCGTGGGTTTGTTTATGGTCACACCGAAGCCGTGCCAGAGGCTCTGGTCAACGATAGATTAACCATTTACAACGGTTTTGACCCGACCGGTGACAGTTTGCATATCGGGCACCTGGTGCCTATGATGGGGTTGGCCCGGTTACAACGTTTTGGGCATAGCCCCATTGCTCTGGCGGGGGGTGGCACGGGGATGATTGGCGACCCTAGCGGCCGTACCAGTGAACGGCCGTTACTCTCTTTGGAAGAGGTTGAAGCCAATGTGGTCAAAATTCAAGGACAACTTTCCACTATTTTGGACTTTGAAGTCAAAAGCAACCCGGCCCGCATCCTTAACAATGCCCACTGGCTGACCAAAATCGGCATGATGGAGTTTTTACGCGATGTCGGAAAAAACTTCACTGTCAATTACATGATGGCAAAAGATTCAGTCAAATCTCGCCTGGAACGAGAAGATGGCATTTCTTACACTGAATTTAGCTACATGTTGTTACAATCCTACGATTTTCTTTATTTGCATGACCATTATGGCTGTGCCATGCAGGCGGGTGGCAGCGACCAATGGGGAAATATCACCGCCGGAGTGGAGTTAATTCGCAAGGTGCGCGGGCAAAAAGCCCACGCGCTGGTCTACCCCTTGATTACCCAGGCGGATGGCACCAAGTTTGGCAAAACCTCGGCAGGCACCAATGCCTGGCTCGACCCTAAACGTACCTCTCCCTTCCGCCTTTTCCAGTTCTGGCTCAATACGGATGATGCAGATGTTATAAACTACCTGAAAATTTTTACCTGGCTCAACAAACAGGCAATTGATGAGTTGGAAACAAGTTTGTTGGAGCGACCGGAGCAGCGCGAAGCGCAACGGCGGTTAGCCCAGGAAGTGATACAAATGGTGCATGGCCCTACTGCTCTGGCAAAAGCGGAACAGGCTTCCCAGGTTCTTTTTGGGGGGGAATTGGCAGGGCTGGATGCCAGCGACATTGCTGATATTTTTGCAGAAGTGCCCTCTAACCAGGTGACAAAAGGGGAATTGGAAGGGGATGGGTTATCTGTGGTGGAACTGTTGGTCACGAGCCAACTGGCAAACTCGAAAGGGGATGCCCGCCGGTCTATTCAGGGGGGCGGTATCTATTTGAATAACCATCGGCTGACAGAACCTGACCAGAAAGTGACGATTTCCCAGGCCATTGAGGGGCAATTCCTGGTGTTACGCAAGGGGCGTAAGCAGTATCATTTGGTGCAGGTGGTTGGATAATTTGGTGTGTCAAGGGAGTACGCAACAAGGCAACTCCTCCTCTTAAAAGAAGTCCATAATCGCCTGAGCTACTTCTTGGGGGTGGGTTAGAGTTGGGACATGGCTGGCTCCTTCGATGATGATTAAACGGGCATTGGGCAGGAGGGCAGCCAGGTTTTGGGAGTTTTGGACAGGTAAAATGGTGTCTTGTCGGCCGTGTATCACAAGGGTAGGTAGGGTGAGTTTCCGTAATTGCTCTCGTAAATCGAGGGATTCCATGATTTGGTAAAGGGCCAGAGCAGATTCCTGGGAAGCGCGATCTAAAATTTTTCTGCCCCAATAACGCACGGCGGCATCTTCTGGGCGGGGGGCACATGCCTGGGCAAACCAGTCGAGTGTTAGGGAGTAGTTGGTTTGTAAGTTTTGGAGGAAGGAGTCTGTTGCCATAGGTGCAGGGCGATAATAGAGACCATCTATAATGATCAGGCCAGAAAAGCGGTGGGGGTGTTGTAAAACGGCCGTTATTGCAATTGCCGCCCCGGCTGATTCTGCTGCTAACACACATTGCTCCACCCCATAAATATCTAACACTGTAAATACGTCTTGTACTAATTGATCAAAGGTAATTGAGGTAACCGGGGCCAAGGTGGCTCCGCTGCCCCGATGGTCATAGGAAATTGTCTGCCAGCTTTGGCTTAGGATAGAAAAAGGTTCTGCCCATAGCTCCCAGCTACCAATCCAACCACCTAATGCTAAAAGGGAACGGCCGTTCGTGCCAAAAGCTGTACTGTAAAGCGTGGCATCTGGAAGGGTAATAAACATGGGGGTCTCCTATTGGTTTGTGCTGTACGTCTTCTAGTAGGTTTTGCAATGGAACGCGGATGTCGCAGATTTGACGGGTTTTCGCGTATTTTTTTCTCTGGTCTTATCTGCGTACATTCTTTCCATTCGCGTGACTTGCGGGTTATTCTGCCGTTCTCCGACAGGCTGCTAGTTTATTCGTATATTTTTAATGCTGTAACCAGGAACGCCCAATTATCGGCCGTTTCTTGAATCAAAATCTCCGTTGGTTTGCCAAAACCGTGCCCGGCTTTGGTTTGCACCCGAATCAAAATGGGAGCATCTCCTGTTTGGGCAGCTTGCAGGGCGGCAGCAAACTTAAAAGAGTGCCCTGGTACTACCCGGTCGTCGTGGTCGCCGGTGGTGACAAGGGTGGGTGGGTAGGCGGCCGGGCGCAAGTTGTGGAGTGGTGAGTAGGCGTAGAGCGTCTGAAACTGCTCCGGGTCATCTGGCGAACCGTAATCACTCACCCAAGCCCAACCAATGGTGAAGTGATGAAAACGGAGCATATCCATCACCCCTACTCCTGGAATGGCAGCCCCAAACAGGTCGGGGCGTTGGGTCAGGCAGGCTCCCACCAGTAACCCCCCATTAGACCGCCCGGTGATAGCCAGTTTAGGGGTAGAGGTGATTTTTTCTGCAATCAAGTATTCAGCGCAGGCAATAAAATCATCAAAAACATTTTGTTTGTTGCCCAACATGCCTGCCTGATGCCACGCCTCACCATATTCACCCCCGCCGCGCAAGTTGGCCCAGGCCAATACCCCGCCCATCTCCAACCATACCAGATAACTGACGGCAAAGGTTGGTACCAGCGAGATGTTGAACCCGCCATACCCATAGAGCAATGTGGGGTTTTGCCCATTTAGATTTAAGTCGCGCCGATGGGTGAGGAACATGGGTAGTTGTGTGCCATCTTTGCTGGTGACAAAAACTTGTCGGGTCAGGTAAGGGCTGACATCAAATGGGAGGGGTGGCGCAAATATCGCTTCGCTGCTGTTTTGCTGAAAGTCGTAGCGGTATAAGGTGGTGGGACAGAGGAAAGAGGAAAAATCGTAAAAAAACTCGTTGTGGGAACGGTGGCAACTGAGGGTGGTGATGGAGCCGAGGGTTGGCAGGGGGATGTGGCCTAACGGCCGTCCCTGGCGGTCAAAACGGTGTAACTGGTGATGGGCGTGGTGCAAATAGAGGGTAATAAATTCATCGTTAGCCATCTGCACGTCGCTCATGGTGTTTGGGCTTTCGGGGATGAGGGTTTGCCACTGGTTTTTGTCGGGTTGGGCGGTATCTACTGCTATCAGGCGGCCGCGTGGGGCATCCAGGTCGGTGAAGAGGTAGAAGGTGGTGTCGTCGCTGCCCACAAAACGGTAGGCGGCTTCCAGGCCGGGGATGAGTTCAACCATTGGCCCGCCGTTGTGCAAGTCCTGGTAAAAGAGGCGGTTTCGGTTATCGGTGCCGTGGGAGATGTGGAGAATGAGGAAACGGCCGTTTTCGCTCTCCTCTGCCCAGAATCCCCACTCTTTATGGTCGGGGCGTTCGTAGACCAACGTGTCTTCTGACTGGGGGGTATGCAGCCGATGAAAATAAAGTTTTTGGTCATAGTTGGTACCGAGATAATCGGTGCCTGGGGGTGGGGCGGCATAACGGGTGTAATAAAAACCGCTGTTGTCGGGCCGCCACGCCGCACCAGAAAACTTGCTCCATTCCAATAGGTCGGGTAAATCGTGTCCTGTGTTGACATCGCGCACGCGCCAGGTGAGCCAGTCGGAGCCGCTGCCGCTGGTGGCATAAGCCAGCCATTGCCCGTCGGGGCTGGGCATCCAACTGGTCAGGGCTATGGTGCCATCGGCTGACAAGGTGTTGGGGTTTAGCAGCAGCCGGGCCGGGTCATACAAACCATCACGCACGCTCAACACATCCTGATTTTGCAAGCCACTGTTACGGAGTTGGAAATAACGGCCGTTTCGTTTGATGGGGGTGTTCTGTCTGGGGTAGTTCCATAACTCAGTTAGACGGCGGTGAATGATGTCGCGGGCGGGAATTTCTGCTAGAAAATCGAACGTCAGGCTGTTTTGGGCCGCAATCCAGGCTTGTGTTTTGGGGGAGTTGTTTTCCTCTAACCAACGGTAGGGATCGGCGATCCACACCCCATGGTAATTATCTTTCTGGTCACTGGTTGGAGTAGGCGGATAAGGTAAATTTTTCATGAAGGCCTTTGTAAGAATACAGATGTAAGGTCATAAATT
>CAZPEJ010000476.1:0-4388 GCA_964585465.1 uncultured Ardenticatenaceae bacterium | reverse complement strand
GGCCTCATGTGCCTCAGCTTCATGTTCTTCGTTTTCAAGTACAGGTGCTTCGGCAGCAGGAACGGCCGTTTCTGGCTCTACCACTACTTCCTCCACCGGTTCCGGTGTACTCTCTTCAGCGACGGGTTCTGTTACCACTTCTTCCCGTTGTTTCTTTGGTTTAGGAGCCGGTTTTGCTGCCTCTTCCAACTGTTTACGAGCCATCCAATCTATCTGCTCGTTGGTCGTGACCGCTTTCAAACTCAAACCAATCCGTTGCCGATCCTGGTCAATACTCACCACCCGTAACAGGTGGGTTTCCCCTTCCTTCACCACATCCCCCGCACTTGCCACATTGTTTTTGGACAGTTGCGAAACATGCAGCAACCCTTCTACACCAGGTTCAATTTCTGCGAATGCCCCATAATCCACAATACGAGTGACAGTACCTTCTACCAGTTGATTCAACTTGTACCGTTCGCTCACACTGTCCCAGGGATTGGGTAAACACCGTTTACGGCTCAAACTAATGCGCTGTTCGCCTGCACTGAGTTTGAGTACCATCACATCAATTTCGTCCCCCACCTTCACCACATCTTTGGGGTGGTCAATGCGGTGCCAGGCCAGTTCAGACACATGAACCAATCCGTCAGCCCCGCCAATATCCACGAAGATGCCAAAATCACGCAGCCCGGTTACCCGGCCGTGCAACACATCCCCTTCTTTCAAGTTCACCAGCAACTCTTGTTTGCGGTGTTCGTCCCACTCTTTTTGGGCATCACGCTGCGACATCACCAGCCGTTTGCGGCGGCGATCCACTTCAATGATTTTGAAGGGTAGTTTTTGCCCGCGCAGTTTTGCCAGTTTTTGTTGCCGTTTGCGGTCGCTCATGCCAGGGGTCAGGTCAACCAGATGGGAGGCAGGCACAAAACCGCGCAACTTGCCAAATGGCACAATCGCTCCACCCTTGTTGTAACCCAGAACTTCCCCTTCGACGACTTCGCCACTTGCCAGGAATTTTTCGGCGTTAATCCAATCTTGATTCATCTGAGCCATAAAGATGGAAACCACCAGGTTTTCCGGCTCGTCGGTATTCAAGATGTACACAGGGATTTCGTCGTTTACCTTGAGCAGTTGCCGATCTTCTGGCTCTAATTTTGCCAGGTCAACAGGCGGCACTAAACCATCCCGTTTTAATCCCAGGTCAACAATGATACCCTGTTGGTTAATGGCTACGATAACTCCTGTGCGAATATCACCCACATTGGGGACATCATAGCTGTGCTGGTCAAGTTCTTGTAAAAAGTTTGTTTCTTCGTTGGACATTCGTTCCGATCTCTTCAAATTAAGATTTGCTGTATTCAAACAAAAACTCGGCTGTTACCCAAATTTTTGAAGTGGGAGACGGCCGAGCAAGAATGTCTTTAAGGTTATAGTAGTGACGTAAAATTCCCGTCTAAAAAGTTAAGCCAGTTGTGTAACTGTACTTAATGTGTCGTCTGGTTGAACTCCAGACATTAACCCTTTCAACATACACTTACTTCTTTGTGCTGTCAGGCCACAAAGCATCTTCCCACCTGTAACTCAGCCTGCGGATTATAACGAGAGAATAGTGGCTTGTCAATTTTTAGCAAACATTAAGGAACGGCCGTTTTCTCCTGCACTTTGTTGATTTCGCCACCTGCTGGGGTATCATTTTGTGATATTTATCACGAAAAGAGGTCAACAACCATGCCTGTCTTAGAAGCAAATGCCGTCACCAAACAGTACAAAATGGGCGAAGTCACCGTTAGCGCACTCCAGGATGTAGGGTTTGTGGTGGAAAAAAGAGAGTTTGTAGCTGTGATGGGGCCATCGGGGTCGGGCAAAAGCACCCTGTTACACCTGTTAGGGGGATTGGATGAGCCATCTTCTGGTGAGATTACCCTGGCGGGTAGCCCCATTTCGCGCCTATCGGACGACGAAGTGACCATTGTGCGGCGGCGCAAGGTGGGGTTTATTTTCCAGTTCTATAACCTGGTGCCCACCTTAACGGCCGAAGAAAATGTGGCCCTACCCCTGTTGATTGATGGGCAAAATATCCAGAAGCACCTGGACAAAATTGGGCAGCTCTTGAACATGGTCGGGCTGACAGAACGCCGCCAGCACAAACCCGACCAACTCAGCGGTGGGCAGCAGCAACGGGTAGCCATTGCGCGGGCTTTTGTCAATGACCCAGAAATTGTGCTGGCGGACGAACCCACCGGAAACCTGGATTCTAAATCAGGTACGGCGATTTTGGAACTGTTACGCCGTTCTTGCAAAGAGATGGGGCAAACGATTGTGATGGTCACACACGATCCCCGCGCTGCCAGTTTTGCCAACCGGGTGGTTTTTTTGAAGGATGGGCAAATTGAGCAACACCTGGCAATTCAGGGCAACGGGGGGGATCATGAGGATATTCGCGGGATTATGCGGGTGATGGAGGAGCTAGAGTTGTAACAGCGTTCTGCACGGCTGCCCAGGCGATGGCGACATCTTGCTGACTGGTGCGCCAGTTGACAAAAGCGGCCCGCACACCCGGCTCTCCCTGGTAAACGGTGGGGGTGAAAAAGGTTTGTCCCTGGTCACGTATTTGATGTAAAACGTGTTGAATATCATCAGTTGAGGCCTTTTTTTTGAGGGTAAAACAGACAACATTCAGGCGCACCGGGGCCAACAGGCGAACCTGGTGGGATTGTTCTACCTGACGGCCGAACCATTGGGCCAGTTCACAGTTGCGTTCGACAATTTCCTGATACCCGGAACGGCCGTAAGCCATTAAGGTAAACCAGGCGGGTAATGCTCGCAAACGGCGGGAGTTTTCGGGTGTTAGATGTACATAATCGGGGTTTTGCCCCACATCCCCCAGGTAAGCAGCACTATTTTGGAAAACCTCTAGTTGTAACTGTTTGTGGCGGGTGAACTGCATGGCAGAGTCATAGGGGACGTTGAGCCATTTGTGGGCATCAATGGTGATAGAATCGGCCGAATCTAAACCAGCTACCAGGTGGCGGTAAATCGGGGAGCAGGCGGCAAAACCACCAAAAGCAGCATCTACATGTAACCAGAAATTAAAGTCCTTTTTCAGAGCTACAATTGCCAGTAAATCGTCAAAATCCACACTGTTGACGGTGCCTGCACTGGCTACCACAATGCAGGGCTGCTGGTACTGATGCAATTGTTGGGATAGGTCAGCCACGTCTATGGCTTCACGGCCGGGCAAAGTAGCCACAGAATGCAGGTGGTTTTTGCCCATCCCAAGCATTGCCAGAGCTTTTAAGGTGCTAGAATGAGGGGTTGCGCTAAAAACTGTGATGGGTGGAACTCTTGACAACCCTTGTTGGGCGATGTTGATTCCTTGCTGTTGCCCCACCCATTGCCGTCCCACAGCCAAACCAACAAAGTTAGCCAGCGTGGCCCCGGTGACAAACGTGCCAAAATGGGCATCAGACAGGCCAAAAAGCTGGCGCAAGAAATGTAGGGTCTCTTGTTCAATGTAGGGGGAAGCGGAATCGGCCGATCCGGTGGCGTTTTGGTCGTAACTGCTTACCAACCAGTCACCAGCCAGGGCGGCCGGAGTGGTGCCGCCTGTCACAAACCCAAAGTACCGTGGCCCGCTGCTGCCAATAAGGTGTGGAGCATATTTTTGTTGGAAAAGCTGTAACGTTTGGATAGCACCCAGGCCGTTGGTGGGCAAATCGGCCGTTTCCAGCATGGGTGGTTGGGGGGCAACCGGGCGTTGAGATAGCCCTTGCAAAAAGTCAATCGCCTCTTGTAACGTCTTTGCCAAAATATCGGGTAGGGTTTGTCTGTCCAGGTCAAGGGTTGGGTTCATGTCATGCTCCTTTGCCTCATCACCTGATTATAACCTGCCTGGTTTTGTAACCCACAACTTACCAGATGCCCAAACGGGAACTGGCAGATACGGCCGTTTTGCACCGATCTGCCAGTTCCCTTAGAAACGCTACCTGGATTCAAGCGACTGGTTTGTTTTTTTGGCACCCCTGGCGGGCGCAGAACAAAAAGTTCTTGCCCTACCAGGTTCCCCCAACGCGATCTACTCTACTAACAGCCTGTCGGAGAAGGGCAGAATAACACGCGGGTCACGCGGATGGAACGGATGCACGCGGATAAGACCAGAGAAAAAAATCCGCGAAAACCCGTCAAACCTGCGTCATCCGTGTTCCATTGCGACTTTTCCGACAAACTGCTAGATGCCAGCAGAATCCCCTCTTTTGTGCGATATTCTTTTAACCCATTCGCAGTAAAATAAGGGCGATGTATTCTTCCTGGGCAACGTATCCGTGAGGCGTGAAATATCATATGTTTTTGTCACGTTTCCCGTTTCATCAAGTTGCCTTAAATTATCTATACGGCCGTTTGTCAAT
>CAZPEJ010000475.1:1554-4406 GCA_964585465.1 uncultured Ardenticatenaceae bacterium | reverse complement strand
TTTCCAGTCGGCGCAGGCCGACTTTGCAACCGTTGGTGCAGTTTTAACTGCCGTCACACCTTCAACTCTTTGCCATTTTTACCCGCCAAAGGGTGAAACACTCCTCATCATACCCTTTGAGTTGCTCCTGGAAACATTGCGCTTGCAACTTCTCATCTGTTTGCAAATAAACTTGCACTTCTGGATCTGCATAAACGGTGTGGGAAATGATGGCTTCGTTGCTGCTGGCAAATTTTTCCAGGCGAGAAGCAATGTTGACGGTGGAGCCAAAATAGTCGAGGCGGTTGTTCAAACTTACCCCAATACAAGGGCCATAATGAATGGCGGCTTTGAGGCGCAACGGCCGTTCCGAAGAATCCACCGCCATCAACTGTTCTTGTGACTGCAAAACAGCCCGCAAAGCAGAAATGGGGCGACGAAAAACCGCCATCACCGCATCCCCAATCGTTTTCACAATCGCCCCATCCTCGGCTGCAATCATCGCTCGCAGCACATCGAAATGGTTCATCACCAGACCAAAAGCGGGGGCATCCCCAATTTCGCGGTACATGCGGGTGGAGTCCACCAGGTCGGTGAACAAGATAGTCAGGCTACCCACTGCAATCTGGTCGCCGGGACGTAATGCTTCTTCGGCAAACAAGTCGCGGAATCGCTGCAATGCTGTGACTTCGGCGGCGGTGGCGGCGGTGTCTGTCCAGGCCAGCCGTTCCAGGATAAACAGTTGCTCGGCGGCCGTCAGGTTTTCTAGTAACAACTTGGGGGTGGCAATCACCGCCTCTTCTTCTCCAGGCCATCCGGCAGGTTGGGCGCGCAAGGCTGTTTCCGGTTTGCCACTGTCTGCTACCTGGATAAACTGGCTGCCGGGCAAATCGGCCGTTCTCAGCCGATAACGCCCCGACTCCAACGCTGGCAGCACTAGCCGATTTTGCCCGGCTGGCAAAAGCTGTTGCACTGCAACATGGGGCGTGGTTTGTGGGCCAGCCATACAAAAGGCGAACTGTTCAGCAATCACCCGCACACTGGGGTTGGGGCGAAAAGTTAGCTCAACTGACCGGTCAAAATTAGCACGATAATCAATGTGGCAGGCATCACAATGGACTTCACGGTTGGATTCGCTCAGGCTGGTCACAGTGGCTTTGGCCCCACGACACATGGGGCAGAGCAAATCCCACTGCATGGTGAGTAACCCTTCTCGTGTGGCCGTTAAACACAGCTCCAGCACACCCCGCCGCGAAACCTGCCAGTAATCAGCCAGTTCATAGGGGCGCAACTTGTCCAGCGTCATATCATCTGCTTCCAGGATGGTTTGCACCAGGCGGTTTACCAGGTCGGCGTTGATTCCCTGGCGCAGCAGGTTTTCCTGGGCAATGACCAGGCGTTCGCGCCCGCCGGGGGCAAATTCGGGGTAGGATTGGCGGGGGATTTCGGCAAATTGGGCTTCGGCCGTTGCCAGTTCATCATATTTTTGCATGACGGCAGCAAACCGGCGAGCAAATATCTGCCCGATTTGGACTGGAATCACTAAGTTTCCTAACAGGTTGCGTGGTTTGGCCCACACCTGATACACCACATCGGTGCCTCCGTCGGGGCGGGTAAACAGGTCTACCAATGTTCGCATTTCTCCCAATGGTTGGAGGAGAGGAATTGGCCCAGGTTCGTAGCGGCGCACCACGCCGTAGCGGTAAGGTTGCACCCACTCAAAAGGTTCTTCTAACCAACTAAGGGGAAACCCATAGATGTGAGCGCGAATAAGACGGCGGCGGTTGGTTAAACGGCCGTCTCCTTCTGCCTGGGTCTCTACGGTAGGCACACCTGTATCTCGATTAAATCGGTTGGTATCGGTGAGGTAGGGCCACAACTTTTGTGGCGAGGCTTTCAGATGATACTCCCAGCGGTAATGAAATTCTTGTGTGGACATAGTTTTGCTGCTCAAGTCTATGAATCTTGGCTTTTTTGGATTTTGTGGGGTTTGCCGTGAACGTGAAATTTCTCTGGTCACGTTTTACGTTTCACGTTTCATTGTTTGTCAATCCCCTGAGTTCCCAAAGAGCCTGAATCTTTTGATGGTGTAAGTTACTATTTACTTACCAAACCCTGGAGAAAATTATACAATGGCGGGAGAGAGGTTACGTAAAGAGTTGGTTAAATGTTCTTACGAAACAATAACGGTTATCAAATAGTGACACAATGTTTGCAAAACAAGGAAATGGGACACGGGTGAACACGGATAAAACGGATCAACACGGATTTTTTGGGGTCTTTCGGATTTTATAGGGTTTGTTGTGAAACGTAAGACGTGAAACGTGAACGCTCTATGGTCACGTTTTACGTTTCACGTTTCATTGAAAACCCGTCAAACCCACAAAACCCGCGTTCCATTCAAAATCTGCAAAGATAGTACAGTGAATAGAAACCGAGTGTTTTGGAAAAACTTGGTTTCGGTGGATAGGAGAGGTTAGATCATGAGACAGATGAGTCCTGAAGCATATCGTCATTTTATGTTGCACCAGTCACGAACGGCTAAATTAGCCACAGTACGCGCCGACGGCCGTCCGCATGTGGCCCCGATCTGGTTTGAGATGGATGGGGAGGTGATTGTATTTACCACCTGGCATGAGTCGGTGAAGGGGAAAAACTTGCAGCACGATCCGCGTGTTTGCCTGTGTGTGGATGAGGAAGTGCCACCTTTTGCTTTTGTGCAGTTGGAGGGAACGGCCGAAATTCACGAAACCCACCCCGACTTGTTGGAATGGGCCACCCGCATTGCTCGCCGCTACATGGGAGAAGCTCAGGCCGAAGCGTATGGCAAACGGAATAGCGTGGCTGGTGAGTGGCTCGTCCGCATTACCCCC
>CAZPEJ010000475.1:0-1454 GCA_964585465.1 uncultured Ardenticatenaceae bacterium | reverse complement strand
TTTTTACCCGCGAAACCCGCGTTCCATTTAGGGTTGCTGGGTTGGGTTTAACAGGGCTTCGGGCAGGAGTACTTTGTCTATGACGTGTATGATGCCGTTGTTGGCTAGAATGTCTCCTTCCAAAACATGGGCATCTCCAATCATTAAACCATCGGCCGTTTCTATAACTGGCAACTTTTCAAACCCGTTGGCAAAACCAGATGCCCCAAAACCAGGCGCACTGCGGGCAACACGGGTGGGAATTTCTCCCATCTCTATCATGTCGGCAGTGGTCAGCGGGGTGCCGCGCGGCCAGCCATCGGGGGTTAGGGTGAGGAAACTGAATAACAAGTCGTAACTATCTGGCTGGGAAAAAAGGTCGGTAATATCGGATGGAATGGCGGCAAAGGCTTCATCGGTGGGGGCCAGGAAGGCATCGGCAGCATCGTTAAAACGCAATAAGTACATGGTTTCGCTGCCCCCCATTAACGCTACCAGACGGGAAAAACGGCCGTCGTTGACCAGGGTGCCCCAGACACTTTTTTCTGCCTCGTTTTGTTCGGAGGGGAGTAACACGGCATTCACGATGTGAATAACCCCGTTACTGGCGGGAATATCGGCCGTTGTGATGGTGGCGTAGTTGACTTTGGGGGTACTGTTTTCGCCGGAAAAGGTGATAGATTCGCCATAGAGAGTGGGAAAGGAAACGGCCGTTACCCCGTCTGCCACCATAACCCGTTCGCGCACCACATGGTAACTCATCACCTGCTGCAACACGATGGGATCAATCTGGAAGGTCGCCAGACCAATCTTAGAAAAGGCTTCATTGGTGGGGGCAAACACGGTAAAGGGGCCATCCCCCTCCAGTTGTGCCAATACACCAGCCGAAATCATGGCATTGACAAACAGGGCCAGTTCCGGGTTTTGGCTCAATACCTCGGCTATCGGATCGGCCGTTTCTGGTGTGGCGGGCGGTTGGGTGGCAATAATTTCTTGCGGCAAATCGGCCGTTGGGGAGGCGCAGGCTGGCACAACCAGACAAACCATCCAGAGTAATAAAAACAGTTTTAGTAAACGCATCTTCTTCCTCGTAAAGCGGGGTTTTGCAATTAGACGTAAACGGCCGTAAATTTTTTCAGTGACCGTCAGGTATGTGAACAAGGTTTAAGCAGAACTGATAATGAGCCAGTGTTGTTTTTAACACGGTCATTGATAACTGTGCCATCATAGAAAATTATACGCGAAGCAGCCAGAACGGGGTATGATTGCCTGATGAACATGTAAACAATGGTCATCAAAAACCTTTTGACCATCAAACTCTACACGACGTAAGGTCATAAATTGATAGGCTGCTGAAGGGGATTGGATATTGGCAAATCTCCAATCTCAATGAAAATGTTAGGGTTCTTTGGAAGCTCAAGGGGTTGACAACCAATAAAACGTGAAACGTAAAACGTGACCAGAGAAATTTCACG
>CAZPEJ010000474.1:0-4419 GCA_964585465.1 uncultured Ardenticatenaceae bacterium | reverse complement strand
AACACGTCAAGCCAATGAAGCAGTGAAAAGTTGTGACTTTAACAAAGCGATGGCCTTACGCGGGCGGGGGTTCCAGGAGGCGTTTGCCACTGTGCGTACTCTGGTGCGTGCCCTGCCGCGTGGTTTGGAGTTGGGGCAAAGATCGTTACGAATTGCAGTGATGAACGCGGGCGCACCCTCGCCGGGCATGAATACGGCCGTTCGTGCGGCCGTGCGCCTGAGCATTGACCAGGGACACACGGTGTTGGGCGTGTTTAACGGCTTTCGTGGCCTGACCAAAGGAGAAATCCAGGAATTTAACTGGATGAGTGTCAACGGCTGGGCCTACATTGGCGGCTCAGAACTGGGAACCAATCGCTATGTGCCAGAAGGGAGCGATTTTTACGCCATTGCCCGCAACATCGAACGGCACGAGATTCAAGGGTTGTTGATTATTGGCGGCTGGTCAGCTTATGAAGCGGCTTTGGCCTTGTACAACAAACGGGACACTTTCCCCGCCTTCAACCTGCCCATTGTCTGTTTCCCCGCCACCATTGACAACGACTTGCCCGCCGCCGAGTTAAGTGTGGGGGCCGATACAGCCCTGAACAATATCGTGGATGCTGTGGACAAAATTAAACAATCGGCCGTTGCCTCTCGTCGGGTTTTTGTGGTGGAGGTCATGGGGCAGCAGTGTGGTTATCTGGCCTTGATGAGCGCGTTAGCCACCGGTGCAGAACGAGTTTACCTGAATGAAGAAGGTATCACCCTAAAAGAGTTGGAAGAAGATGTACAACTGCTCATCAAAGGGTTCAAAGCCTATGGCAAACGGTTGGGGCTAATTATTCGCAGCGAGGGAGCCAACAAAACCTACTCCACCAACTTCATCTGCTCCCTCATGGAGGAGGAAGGGGAACACCTGTTCACTGTGCGCCAGGCCATTTTAGGGCATTTGCAGCAGGGGGGAAACCCTACCCCGTTTGACCGCATCCTGGCGACACGTATGGCAGCCAAATGTGTGCAATACCTGGAGCAGCAGATTGGTCAAGAGGAGCCAGTGAGTGCCAGCATTGGCCTGTTGCGGGGGGAGTACCGGTTTACAGAAATGCGGGAATTGCCCCGGTTGATGGATATGCAGCATAAACGGCCGAAAGAGCAGTGGTGGATGAATTTGCGCCCCATTGCCCGTGTCATGGCCCAGCCCACCCACCATGCCAGAACCAATGGAAATGGTGGATAAAAAATATCGGTCTTTTGGGTTTTATGGGGTTTGCCGTGAAACGTAAAACGTGAAACGTGAACTCTCTATGCTCACGTTTTACGCTTCACGTTTCATTTGTTGTTTGCCCCTTGCGACAAAAGGCGGGAAGTCACATAATGGGTAATGATATTCTTGCATAGATGCTCCGACTGTTATAGGAAGAGCGTTAACACATTGCTGCTGACAAATGAGACACCTGACCCCCCTCCTTAACTGGTTTACCCCGCCTGTATTCGCCGATAATGAAGAAAAATCGCGCCTGGCGCACCTGCTGAATACCATTTTGTTGACAGTAGGGATAGCCGCTACCCTGTATGCCACCGTCTTTTTAATCATTCTGTCGGTACAAGTTCAAACAGACACCATACCCATTTTTATGATGTGGGTCCTGGCTTTGCTGTTGCGTTTCCCGCTGCGCCAGGGATACCTCGTTCTGACCAGCCAACTGCTGGTCGGTGGGTTATGGCTAATTGCTATTTTTGCCGCCGTTACCGAGGGGGGAATTGATTCCCCTGGGTTTGTTTCCTATTTAATTGTGATTCTGGTTGCTGGCATGGTGTTGAACAGCCGGGCAACGGCCGTTTGGACAACTTTATCCGTTTTAGCCGGTGTTGGCCTGATTTATGCTGAAACACAAAACTGGCTCATGCCCAAACCAGTGCCCTCAACCTCCCTGTTAGGCGGCTACACAGTGACATTTCTCACCGCCGGCATGTTGGTGCGGCTGATGGCACGGAACATGTACCGTTCCCTACACCACGCCCGCAATGAACTGAAAGAACGAAAAACGGCCGAAAACCTGCTCCGCCTCAGTGAACAACGATACCGCAGCCTCTTTGAACAAAACCCCCAACCTGTTTGGGTTTTTAATCGCCACACCTTCACCTTCCTCGCCGTCAACGAAGCCGCCATACGCCATTATGGGTACACCCACGAGGAGTTTTTGCGGATGAACGTCAGGGAACTTTGCCCGGCCGAAGACATCCCCACCCTCCTGCAAACCGTCACCCAAACACAAAACCCCAATGGCACCGCGACAGGTGCCTGGCGACACCTGAAAAAAGATGGTTCACTTATCGAGGTAGAAATCACCCTTTCGGCGGTTCAACTAGATGAACAAGAAACCATTATCTCTCTCATCAACGATGTAACAGACCGAAAACGACTAGACACATTGGTCAACGGGCAAAAAACCGTCCTGGAAATGATCGCCACCGATGCCCCGCTGCCTTCCACCCTTCACCACCTGTTGGCTGTTTTGGAATCTCAAGACCAGGAGATGTTCTGTTCCATTTTGTTGTTGGACAAAGATGGGGTGCACCTGCGACACGGGGCGGCCCCACGCCTGCCTGCCAGTTACACCCAGGCAATTGACGGGGCATCGGTTGGCCCAGAAGCCTGTTCGTGTGGAACGGCCGTTTTCCGCCGCCAATCGGTGATTGTGACTGATATTGCCACCGACCCACTGTGGGGGGCGTTCCGAGACCTGGCCCTGGAACACCAATTGCGGGCTTGTTGGTCTACCCCGATTTTTGATTCACAGCAGCAAGTGGTGGGCACCTTTGCCATTTATTACCAGCAACCACGCTCCCCCGCCCCCCACCACCTCCGTCTGATTGAAGTAACCACCCACACAGCCGCCATTGCCATTGAACACCACCGCGCAGAAGAGGCTTTGCGCGAGAGCCAAACCCGCAATCGGGCTTTGATTGAGGCCATTCCTGATATAATCTTCTTGTTGAGTCCGAGTGGTGTCTTTTTAGATGTCCATGCCCCCAATCCGGCGATGTTATTACGGCCGATTCCCCAAATCATTGGGCAAACCTTAGCCGATGTGCTGCCACCCTACCTGTTACCCTCCCTCACCAAAGGCATTGAGCATATCCAAGAAGGTTCTAAGCTGGAAGTGGTGGAATACCAGTTACCCGATCAAGGGCAAGGACGCTCTTATGAGGCCAGGATCGTGCCCGGCGGGCAAGATCAATTACTGGTGATTGTGCGGGACACCACAGAATTGAAACAACGGCAAAAAGAGTTAGAGGTCATAACGGCCGTTTCCGAGGCCATCCGCACCGCCGAAACCCAAAACCACCTGGTATCCGCCATCATTGAACAACTGTCCCAACTGCTCAACATCTCCAGCGTGGCTATGGTCTTGCCCGATCCGCTCACAGGCTACGCCACAATTCTCCAGGCAGCGGGTGGTTTTTTGCACCTGGTTGGTTTGCCAGTTGGCGCAGAAGGTGGAATCATCAGCCGGGTAATGGCAACGGGCCAGCCGTTTATCATGCGAGATTTGCCCACCGAACCGTTTGCCATCCAAACGGGTCTGGCCGCAACCCATAAAAACATCGCCATCATCCCCCTCATTACCCAACAAGAAAGTGTGGCGGCTCTGTTGGTGGGTTGCCAGCACGAAGCCCCAGAAACGGAGATTCGACTGCTGCTGGCAATTGGGAATATGGCTGCCAGTGCCATTCGCCGCTCGATTTTGCATGAACAAATACGCTCCCAGGCGCGGCAACTGGCACGAATTATGGATACAGTGCCCGATGGGTTAATTTTGTTAGACCAGCATTTCCATATCGTCGCCACCAACCCGGCCGCCAGGGCCTATCTGGCTGTGTTGACCGCCACAGCCTTTACGGGCGTTTTGGAGCATTTGGGCACAAAAGCCATTGAGCAGGTATTGGAACGGCCGTTGCACGGGGCAATGGTTCACGAAATTACCGTCAAAGACCCCAACCACCGCGTCTTTGAAGCCATTGCCCACCCCATTAACACCGAAACTTTGAGCGAAGGCTGGGTACTCATGCTGCGCGATGTCACCGAAGCCCGTCATCTGCAACAGCAAATCCAACAACAGGAACGATTAGCGGCCGTTGGGCAACTGGCGGCAGGTATTGCCCACGACTTTAACAACATCATGTCAGTGATTGTGTTGTATAGCCAGCTATTGCAACAAACAGCTACCCTTTCCAACCAGAACCAGGAACGGTTAGAAACCATTTATCACCAGGCCGAACACGCCACCCACCTTATTCAACAAATCCTGGATTTCAGCCGCCGCTCCGTCATTGCCCGTTCTGATATTGATTTGCTGCCTGTGGTGCAAGAGTTGATGAAGCTGTGGCAGCGCACCTTGCCGGAAAATATCCAGCTGGAGCTACTACACGACC
>CAZPEJ010000473.1:0-4441 GCA_964585465.1 uncultured Ardenticatenaceae bacterium | reverse complement strand
ACAACCCATGAAACGTGAAAGGTAAAACGTGACCAGCGTGAGTTCACGTTTCACGTTTTACGTTTCACAGGAACCCCCGCGAAATCCGAAAGACAATGATGCCACATGGGAGATTTATGATTTTACGAGATTTACGTCTGTTTTGTTTTGTTCTGATTTTATTGGGGAGTGTGGGGTGCAACGGCCGTTCTTCTGTCACCCCCCCACCTTCAACCCCTATGCCAATCTCTAACGCCACCCCGGCACTGTCCATCACCAACCCCACTGCCACCCACCACCCAACCGAGACTCACACAACGGCCGTTCCTGTGGCCACGGAAACGGCCGATTCCCCGACCCCATCTGCCACACACACACCCATTGAGCCTTACGCGGGTGCGCCCGCTTGCCCGGAGTCGTTACACCAGGCAAACGGGTGGCACGGCTTGTGGAACAGCGAAGCTGGCTGCCACTACACCCACGAACACCACGCCAACCCCCATGTACTGGATGACCTGTTCGGTACCCAATTTTATACCTGGGCAGGGGGCGAAATTTCCTACCCCTGGCAAACCTTCCAGGGAGCAGGCGACCATTTTGAGATGCCCCACGAGGGCAGTTGTCTGGAAAACGAGTGCAAACATGCCGGTTACAAATGGCTGGTGTTACAAAATGGCTCTTGCGCGGCGGATGACGACTATGTCACAACCGGGGCCAATCATTGCATTACTCAGGCGCGGGTGCAGGCACACATGATTTTTTCACAACAGGATGCCCTGGTGCGTTTTCACAGCATTTGGTTGGAAGCGCAAGTGTGTGAATTTGGCGGGGTGAATTGTGGCATTTATCGTGGTGGCGGGCACCTGGATATGGGGCGACTGAATATCCCGCGTGGCATCTACATTGCCCTGCCGGGTGATCCAGTCGCATTTGCCGACCTGGCAGCCGAAAAACAGCCATACCGGATTCATGGGTTGCCTGGGGAACGGCCGTTAGACTCCTGGCAATCGGAAGGCAACCAGTACAACTTCCTACCCGGCATCCCCCGACTCATGGTGGGGTTTGGGGTGCATGTGTCCGATGGCTGGGGCGGGGTAGACGTGAACCATCCAGAGACAATTGACCTGGTTTGCCCCGACTTTCAATGCCCAAACAACAATTCCGAAGCCGCTTTATTCCGCGTTTGGGTCACAATTCCGGCCGAATTTGACGGTAGTCAGTGGGACACAGACCCGCGCCCCGGTTTTTTCAGCTATGCCGGGTTCACCAATCGTTACGGCGACATTGCCGAAAATTGCACCAGCGTCGGGTTAGATTGTGTGCCAATGGAGGCAATTGGGGTGCCAATCGGCCGTTCCCGCTTCCGTGGAGATTTAACTACCACCAACATCGAGTTTGACATCTCACCCTATTGGATAGACGGCACACGAGATTGGTGGATTGAATACCCCAACTAAATGGTGAACAAAGGGGTCATCCTTCAGAATCATCACCACATTCATGCCGCCAAACGTGGTTGGCTTGAGCCAACAGGACATCTGCTTCCTTTGGCCCCCAACTGCCCTGCGAGTAGGTTGCCATAGGGGGGGCAGATGGTTCATGTTCCCAGCCGTGAATGATCGGGTCTACCAGTTTCCAGGCCAATTCAATACCATCACTGCGGGTAAAAAGAGAAGCATCCCCGCGAATCGCATCCAGCAGCAGCCGTTCATACGCATCTGGCAATGAATTACCCTTAAAAGAGGAGCGATAATGGAACTCCATATCTACAGGTTGTGTTTCGCTGCCGTCTGGCACTTTGGCCTCAAAACGTAAATGAATACCCTCATCCGGTTGAATACAAATTGAGAGGTGATTGGCGGAAAAATTCCCATCTTCCAACCCCTTAAACATCAAATGGGGTGGTTTTTGGAACTGGATGACAATTTCACTATCTTTTTGGGCCAGGGCTTTGCCAGAACGCAAATAAAAAGGTACACCCTTCCATCGCCAGTTGTCTATGTGCAGTTTGAGAGCTGTATAGGTTGGGGTTTGGGAGTTGGGCGAAACGCCCTGGGCCTGCAAATAACCTGCATATTGGGCGCGTACTGTGTCGGCCAGGGGAATCGGCCGAATAGCGGCAAACAACTTCGCTTTTTCGTTTCGCACCGCGTCAGCCTCAAAAGAGGCGGGTGGCTCCATCGCTACTAACGATAACAGTTGAAACAGGTGGTTTTGGAACATATCGCGCATCACTCCGGCTAAATCATAATACCCGGCGCGATGCCCCACATCTACCTCTTCTGTTACAGTAATTTGTACATGATCCACATAGTTGCGGTTCCATAGCGGCTCAAAAATGGTGTTGGCAAAACGGAAATAGAGGATATTTTGCGCTGTTTCTTTGCCCAGGTAATGGTCAATCCGATAAATCTGGTTTTCCTGGAAAACCGTTTGAATGGCGCGGTTTAATTCCTGAGCCGAGTGTAAATTGGTGCCGTAGGGTTTTTCGACCACAATACGCCGCCATCCCTGCTCCTCGATTGCCATGCCGTTAGCTCCCAGGTTTTGCACAATAGGAACAAAATACTCAGGAGATGTTGCCAGATAATAAAGGCGGTTGCCTACACCCCCTTCCAGTTGGTTGAGGTGGGTATGCAGGGCGGCAAAATCGGCCGAACTATCCAGGTTGCCTGCTACATAGGAGATGTTTTCACAAAACGCGGGCCATTTTTCGGCACGGTATTCGCTGGCAGCGAACTTTTGCATTCCTTCATATAAAACCTGGCGGAAATCGTCGCGGCTCCAGGGGCGGCGGGCAAAACCGACGATGTGACTGTTTTCTGGCAATCGCCCTTTGCGAAATGAGCTAAAGAGGGCGGGGATGAGTTTGCGCTGGGTCAGGTCGCCAGAAGCCCCAAAGATGATGATGGTGGTGGGAATGGTCATGGTTTCTCCTTGAGGATTGAAGAGCGAGGAACGAAAAGCGAAAAATCGCTCCTCGTTCCTCACTCTTCACACTTCGCTCACGCATTATACGAGCTGGATGTCACATCGCCGCCCCGGCCTGTCCAGTTGGTGTGGAAGAACTGGCCGCGTGGGCGGTCTAACCGTTCATAGGTGTGTGCCCCAAAGTAGTCGCGTTGGGCTTGTAACAGGTTAGCAGGCAGTCGTCCCTGGCGGTAGCCATCGAAGAAGGTCAGGGCGCTGGACATAGCGGGGGTGGGAATGCCAAATTCGGCCGATTTTGCCACTACTCGTCGCCATGCGGCTTGTGCTGATGTTACCTGCTCTTTGAAGTAGGGGTCTAGGAGTAAATTGGTGAGCTGGGGGTTGGCATCGTAAGCGGTTTTGATGTTATCCAAGAAGGCGGCGCGAATGATGCAGCCTTCGCGCCACATGAGGGCGATGCCGCCGTAGTTCAAGTTCCACTTAAATTCCTGCGAGGCGGCGCGGAAAAGCATGTATCCCTGGGTGTAGGAGATGATTTTGGCGGCGTAGAGTGCCTGGCTGATGTCGGCGATGAAAGCGGTTTTGTCGCCGGTGAATTGGGCGGTGGGGCCGCTGAGTACCTGGGAGGCGGCCACACGCTCGGTTTTGAGGGCGGAGAGGGCGCGGGCGAAAACGGCTTCGCCAATGAGGGTGAGGGGGATGCCCATGTCCAGGGCAGATTCGGCCGTCCATTTGCCGGTGCCTTTTTGCCCGGCCGTGTCCAAAATTTTATCTACCAGGGGTGTGCCGTCTTCGTCGTTGAAGGCCAGGATGTGGCTGGTGATTTCGATGAGGAAGGAGTTAAGTTTGCCCTGGTTCCACTGTTGAAAAACCGCGCTCATTTCGGCCGGGGTGAGGCCGAGGATGTTTTTCATCAGGTCATAGGCTTCGCAAATGAGTTGCATGTCACCATATTCGATGCCGTTGTGTACCATTTTGACGAAGTGACCAGAACCACCTTCACCCACCCAATCGCAGCAGGGGGAACCATCGGCTACTTTGGCGGCGATGCTTTGCAAGATGGGTTGGAGGTGTGGCCAGGCTGCGGGTGCGCCGCCGGGCATGAGGGAGGGACCGTGCCGTGCGCCTTCTTCGCCACCAGACACGCCACAGCCAACAAAGAGTAACTCTTTTTCGGCCAGGTAGGTGGCACGACGGGCGGAGTCGGGGTAGTGGGAGTTGCCGCCGTCTATGATGATGTCGCCAGGTTGCAGGTGAGGGATGAGTTGTTCGATGACCCAATCTACCGGGTTGCCTGCTTTGACCATGATGAGGATACGTTTCGGCCGTTTTAACATGCCCACTAGCTCTTCAACTGAGTAAGCCCCTCGGATGGCGGTGCCTTTGGCGGGGCCATGCAAAAAGTTGTCTACGGCATCGGTGGTGCGGTTGTAGGCGGCTACCACAAAGCCGTGATCGTTCATATTGAGGACGAGGTTTTGCCCCATCACCCCTAACCCAATCACTCCAATATCGGCCGTTTCGTTCATAT
>CAZPEJ010000472.1:0-4443 GCA_964585465.1 uncultured Ardenticatenaceae bacterium | reverse complement strand
CGTTCAAACCGCTAAAGCGGTTACTACGAACAAAAACAGGAAGTTATTTTTAGACACTCACTTGCCCTAAAAACTCTAACAATTTGTTTGTTACAGCCGCCGCAAAAGCCTCGTCGTTGATGTTGTGGTCTAGTTCATAGATTGGAATATCGGAGCGTACATGGTGTTTGATGGCCTGGAAAAGGGCCTTGTCTGCTTCCGGCCACCAAAACTCGCCGCCGGGAGAATCGAGAAGGGAAACCCCTTTTAAGGGCAGGAAAAAAGCCACCGGGGCGGTAGAACGGTTGGCTTTTTCAGCCAAGATACGGCCGATTTCCACATTTTCCTCTGGTGTGGTTCGCATCAGGGTTACATTGGGGTTCCAATGGTAAAACCGCCGCCCGGCAAAACGGGGTGGAATGGTGGCAGGTGCCCAAAAATTCACCATATCCAGGCAACCAGGCGCAATCACCTGGGGAATGCCTTGTTGGGCGGCCGCTTCTAGCCGGGTGGGCCCGGCCGAAAGCACCCCACCCACCAGTTCATCAGCCCATTCGGTGGTAGTGACATCTAAAACAGCCCGGAAAAAACCATCACCAATGAGACTTTCCATTGTTTTGCCACCGCTGCCTGTGGCGTGAAAAACCAATACTTCGTAGCCGTGTTGTTCTAACAGGTGGCGACACCGGTCAACCAGGAGCGTGGTGTTGCCAAACATGGTGGCAGCGATAAGCGGTTTGTTGGTGAGGGCAGGAACGGCCGTTTCCACCATCCCCACCACAGCCCCCACCGCATTGGCAAAAATTTGGCTACTAATCCGGTTTACCCCGGCCACATCCACCACCGAGGGCAACATAACAATATCTTTGCTGCCCACATAAGCCGCCACATCACCAGCCGCCAGGGTAGTCACCATCACCTTCGGCACACCCACTGGCAAGGTACGCATAGCGGCCGTGCCAATAACCGTTCCTGCCGAGCCACCCATAGCCAGCACTGCATCAATCTGCCCCTGGTCATAGGCAGTTTTGACGATGCTCGCCACCCCTTTGGTCATGGCTGCCACTGCCTGCCCACGATCCGCCTGCGCCCGCAAAGTGGCTAATGTGGTGCCTGCTGCCTCGGCCACCTGTTCTGCCGACACCTGTGGGGTAAAGGGCGGCTCACCGATAATGCCGCTGTTAATGACCCAGGCACGATGCCCACGTCGCTCAATTTCAGCCTTAACAAAAGCAAATTCCTGACCTTTTGTATCAAGTGCGCCAATGACGGCAATTGTTTTACCCATAGATGTTTTGTCAGTCACAAACTCACCTATCACCTTACGCAACCAGGAGTTGCCGTAGAAACGTTAAACCGTTTTGGGCCAGCGCGTCCTGGCTCTCGGCAAAGGGGCGCCAGATGGCGGCAGCGCGGGCAATGCTTTTTACCTTGTTGGTGAAGGATTCAATGACAATCGGGCCGTTGTAATGGATGTCTTTTAATGCCTGGGCTACTTCTCCCCAGGGAACGTGGCCGGAACCGGGTGCCCCCCGGTCATTTTCGCAGCCGTGAAGGTGGTGCAGGCGTGGCCCGGTGGCGCGAATGGCATCTCCCAGGGATTTTTCTTCGATGTTCATGTGGAAGGTGTCTAACATGATCTGGCAATTGGGGTGGTTGACCTGGTCAATGATCTCAATTGCCTGGGAGGCCAGGTTGATGAAGCTGGTTTCAAAGCGGTTGAGTGGTTCCAGACATAATATCACGCCGTAATCGGCAGCAAAGTGGGCTAACTGGCGCAGGTTTTTTACCAGGATTTCGTTATCCAATAGGCGTTCTTCGGGGGTAGATTGCCAGGTGCGACCAACGGCCGAATAGAGCGGCCCGACCAGGTTGGTGGCTCCTATTTTTTGGCTGGTTATAATGGCCTGACGCACATAGTTCAGGCCGTTTTTGCGGACGGCCGTATCCGGGTGAATCAAATCTCGGTCTGGCCCCATCGCCGCACAGGTGCTAACTCCTAACCCGTGATCCTGAACTAACAAAGCGGCCGTTTCAGGGTCAAAATCTGATATGTTTTCCAGTGGCAACTCGATCCAGTCGAACCCCATCAATGCTACATGGGGGACTAACTGCCGCAACTCCTGGTTGGTTAAAGGTGAACTCCAAACCCAGGTATTCACACCAATTTTTGTCATCATATCACTCACCGTTTATGGTCTGTTGGGTGTTAAGGGCTAAAAACCCTCTCTCCCCTTTCGTCAAAATAATGAAGTCGCTCGCGTATCACATTAAACCGTGTCTGCTCTCCTCTGCGCCAGGGGGTGAGTCCCGAAACCGTTGAGAGGAAGGTTTGTGAACCGGTTGTAATGTGCAAAATCGTTTCCACACCCAGCGGTTCAATGAGGGTGATTTGCCCAGAAAACTCTCCTTCACGATGGGGTTGGACATCTTCTGGGCGAATGCCTAAGAGAAAAGAGGCGGGCAGATGGGAAACGGCCGTTTCCATGGCAATTTGTATGGAACTATCTTTCACCTGAACCGTACCATTCTCACTGGTAGCTGGCAGCAGGTTGATACGAGGTGTGCCAACCAGTTGCGCCACAAACACACTCGCGGGCCGGTCATAAATGTCATGTGGTGTGCCAATTTGCACAATACGCCCTTCGCGCAGCACCGCCACACGGTCAGCCATGGTTAATGCCTCTACCTGGTCATGGGTGACAAAGAGGGTGGTGCTATTTTGGGTTTTTTGGATATGTTTTAGCTCTACCCGCAAAGATTCCCGTAGTTTGGCATCCAGGTTAGAAAGCGGCTCGTCCATCAGAAAGAGGCGGGGTTTACGCACAATGGCCCGGCCGATAGACACCCGTTGCATCTCACCACCCGATAATCGGGCTGTTTTACGTTCTAATAAATGGGAAATGCGTAAAATTTCGGCCGTTTCCAAAATCTGTTTTTTAATCTCTGGCTCTGAGGTGCGCCGCATGGGAGAACGCAACGGAAAAGCCAGGTTGTCATACACCGACATCGTTGGGTAGAGCGAGTATTGCTGAAACACAAAGGCCACATCCCGGTCGGCTGGCGTTAGGGCATCTATGGGGTTGTCATCGAACAAGATGACTCCTTCATACCCCTTTTGCAACCCGGCAATAATCCGTAAGGTGGTCGTTTTGCCAGCCCCTGTTGGCCCCAGCAGGACAAAAAATTCTCCATCTTTTATCTCGAAGGAGACATCTTGCAAAGCGGTAACATGGTCGAACCGTTTGCTGATACGTTGTAATTCAACATTAGCCATGATGAGCCTCTGGTTGCAAAACCTTTTGTGTTTCAGGGTCAAAAAATCGCACCATGTCTGGATGCAAATCGAAATGGACTCGTTCCCCAATGGTGTAATACTGGTCGCGGGCAGAACGGACATGGACAATGGATTCCGGTTTGCCATCCAGGGAAAGGTGTAACATGGTGTAAGCTCCGTGCAAATCGTCGGCATACACTTCGGCGGTTAATGGGCCTTGCGGGGTGGTAACGGCCGCTTCTGGGCGAAACCCTATCAAAACCCGCCCCTCCGCCAGATGGTCGAGAGCCGGTTTCCAGGCAGAAGGCACCGGGTAACGGTTGTTGCCAGGCAATAAGATCACACCATCCGCATAACGGCCGTTTACCAGATTCATCCCTGGGCTACCAATGAAACGGGCCACAAATAAGTTAGCAGGGTTAAAATAAACCTCAGCTGGTGTCCCCACCTGCTGCACTTCCGCCGCCGACATCACCACAATACGGTCGCCCATGGCCATAGCCTCAATCTGGTCATGGGTGACATACACGGTGGTGGCTTTTTGGGCAATGTGTAGCTGTTTAATCTCTGCCCGCATCGTTTCGCGGAACTCTGCATCCAAAGCGCCCAACGGTTCATCCATCAAAAAAGCGGCCGGGCGGCGCACCAAAGCCCTTGCCAAAGCCACTCGCTGCTGATCCCCCCCGCTCAAACTGCCCGGACGCGCATTTAACAGATGTTCAATTTGTAATAATTGGGTCACTTCTTTGAGCCGTTTTTCAATGGTTTCTTTGGACTCTTTTTGGGCTTCCAGGGGGAAGGTGATGTTACGACGCACCGACATATGGGGATACAGGGCATATAGTTGAAAAACAAAGGCAATATCCCGGTCACTGGGGTGTCGCCAGGTGACATGACGGCCGTTAATCAAAATACGGCCGTTTGTCACCGCCTCCAACCCCGAAATCATCCGCAAAGTCGTTGTTTTGCCACACCCCGATGGCCCCAACAACACCACAAACTCCCCATCCTGAATCGTTAAGTTCATCGGTTTCACAGCATAAGCCGTACCAAACTTCTTCTCTACCTGTTGTAATTCAATCGTTGCCATGGTTTATTGACCACCAACTCCAAAATACGACATTGTAAGACCAAACTGACATTTTTATTGTGAGATTGGAGATTAGAGATTAGCCAATCTCTAATCT
>CAZPEJ010000471.1:0-4453 GCA_964585465.1 uncultured Ardenticatenaceae bacterium | reverse complement strand
TGAATGGGACGTGAAACGAAGGTTGGGAAGGTGTGAAAGTGTCGGGCATTCCGAAACCGAGTTTTTCCAAAAAACTCGGTTTCGGTTGGTAAATCCAACTATAGCTGAAGTAGGCTGTGTATGATTTTGCGGTCGGTGAGGGCGAAGGCGTATGGTTCGAGTTGCGACAGGGTGATCCAGGTATGGTCGGCAACGCCGATGTTTTGGGGTTGGCCGTTGGTGTGGTGGGCATGGAAGGCGTGGAGGGTGATGCGGAAGTGGGTGTAGGCGTGTTGTACTTGAGTTTGGAAGTGGCCGACTTCGATTTCGATCCCTAGTTCTTCTTTGATTTCGCGGCGCAGGGCTTCTGGCAGGGTTTCGCCGGGTTCTTGTTTGCCGCCAGGAAACTCCCATAACCCACCTAGCAGGCCATCTAACGGCCGTTTGGCAATCAAAAATTGTTTTGGGTTTGTCTGGTGCCAGATAATGCCTGCGACAACGTTGTAATGGGGGATATTGGGGCGTGGGGGGCGATTCGGCCGTTCTAATTGAGTCCCATTTTGCTGTGCCAGGCAGTGGGCGGACAAGGGGCAAAGCAGGCACAGGGGTTTGGCTGGCAGGCAAATTTGCTGGCCTAGCTCCATAAGGGCCTGATTAAAGTCGCCAGGGCGGTGGGTGGGCACGATTTCTGCTGCCAGTTGCCACAGGTGGTTTTTGGTGGGTGTTTGGGTGACATCGTCGGGCAGGTCGGTGAGGCGGGTTAAGACGCGGATAACGTTGCCGTCCAGGATGGGGACGGGCTGGTTGAAGGCGATGGAAGCGATAGCTCCGGCGGTGTAACGGCCGATTCCTTTCAATTTCAATAGTTCTGGCACGGTGGCGGGAAGACGGCCGTTGTGTTGTGCCATCACTTGCTGGGCAGCGGTGTACAGGTTTCGTGCCCGGCTGTAATACCCCAACCCTTCCCACAACTTGAGTACTTCATCTAGTGAAGCCTCTGCCAATGCTTGTACAGTGGGGAAACGGGTCATCCAGCGTTCATAGTAAGGGATGACGGTAACAACCTGGGTCTGTTGCAACATGATTTCGGAGACCCAAACGGCATAGGAATCGGCCGTTTTACGCCAGGGCAAATCAACATGGCCTTTATCCCACCACTTTAGGAGCGGATCGAAAAGGGTCGTAAAAGAAAAAGGCATAACAGTCAAGGCTTACAAGATAGGGTTTAAATGTTAAAAAGAGCCTGGAGCCGTTAGGAGGTTGGCAATATCAGGCGCGAGTTTACAAATTTTAAGATGGTATCGGCAATTTTTATCGCTTCTTCCGCTTCCGCTTTGTTTGGTAGGCCACTTGCTTTACCGCCCGGGATAGTATCTGGATAACGAGTGGGGATGTAGTATTGATCTATCACAATACATTGGTTGATAAACTGGTTAAAATCTGAATCAATTACCTCACACTCTGTTAATAAATCCCCTAAAGTATGGACTCGCGGGTATTTTCCTGTTTTTCCGACCAGAAACCCTTTCATTGCTTTTTCAATACACTGTTGAGACAGAAAACAAACATGAGAAGTGTGATCTTCAGGCAGTAATAATTGCGCTACGGCTAAATCTTCAGTTGCTTTATCCAACCACGCTTTAGAGAGATTGTCGCTCATAAATGACCTTTCCCTTGTCTACAATCTCATCTAGTATAAAAAAATTACCATCGGCTATCATTTCATTGAACTCTTGGGGGGTATAAACCAGGTAATCTACTCCCACCCGTACTTGACAAAGAATGGCAACTTCTTTTAACCGTTGTAAAAACGGCAATGGCGTATTTTTAATGATAGCTAAATCAATATCGCTCCACTCTTTAACATTGTTGCTGGCTAGTGAGCCAAACAAAATGATCTTTTCAGGCTCATACTGTGCAATGAGGGTGTTTACAATATGATCTAATGCCTGGGAAAGTTGTTGATGTCGTTTATTGTACATGGTGTACTCTCTTGATAATGATTGAATCATACGGTCAATCTCTGATCTTTTTTACGCTCGTTGATATTCTACCACCGGATGGCTGGTTTTTTCGATTTCTTCCAGATTGGCAGCCACCAGTTCGCCGCGCTGGTGGAGGTATTCGACGTGGGCACCTGTTTCTTCCAGGGCGAGTAATACATGGTAGCTGTCTACTTTGCCAAATAACGCTTTGCTGATGTCGGCGATGGATTTGGGTTGACGGCTGATGTCCAGGATTTTGTTGAGGCGGTCTTGGTGGGAGGTTTTGATGGCTTGAATACGGCCGTAAATGTCTTCCATTGGTTCTTCGTGCCCACCCAACCCTAAACGAATGCCTGGTACGTTGGTTATTTTGTCTAATGAATCCAGGTAATGCCCCAGCCCCATGTTGTGGGTGATGCTCTCTGGGGCCTGGTGGGGGGTGATACGTGAGAGGATGTGATCGGCCGTTAGCAGCATATCATCCACACGCAAACAAACCTGACCAGGGCAATGCCCCGGTACATGGAACACTTCGATGTCGGCGATGGTGGGTGTGCCTTCTGCCAGTAAAAATTGCACTGGCTGGGAACGGTAATAGTTTTTGGCAAACAGGTACATGGTCATTAAGGTTTGGCGGTGTTCGGCCGTTACCCCAGCCCCTTCCAGGAAAGATTCCAGGCGGCGGGTGGCAAACATGACCCGTTCCTCATAATTGGACAATACGCGGCGGTCTAGGATGTGAACGCCGATGGGGGCCTGGGTGAACTGGCGCACAAAGGGCAAACCGCCAAAGTGGTCTATGTGGGCGTGGGTGATGAGGATGGTGGTGATGTCGGCCAGGGTGAGAGGGATGTTGTACTGCTGGGAAACGGCCGAAAACCCGGCCAACAAATCCTCGTTCGATTTCTCCCAACTGGAGCCGCAATCCACCAAAATGCGTTGCTCTCCATCGCAGATGATGTACACATTGCCGATCAGGCCAGGGAAAACACGAATGGTGAAGGTGTAAATGGAACGGCCGTTTGCCGTGACAAATTTGTTTAGACGTTTCATGGGTTAGAGATTGGAGATTAGAGATTAGAGATTTTACGAAATCTCCAACCTCTAATCTCTAGGTAACAGCCAGATTCTCCGGGTTATACTTTTCATACAACTTCTCGACCACCACAGTTTGCAGGCGGGAAACGGCCGTTCTTATGTCGGCAAACGTGTTGTAAATGGGGGCAATACCCAGGCGAATGTTATCTGGTTTGCGGAAGTCGGGTAGTACCTTCATGTCGTGAATAAGTGCCTGGTCTATGCGCCAGCCTTCGGGGTGGCCGAGAGAGAGGTGAGAACCACGTTGGGAAACCGCGCGCGGGGAATTGAGGGTGAAACCCAACGGGGCCAATATCTCTTGCCACAGATAAACCAGGTATTCACTTTGTTGCATAGATTTGACGCGCAACGGTTCTATGCCCGCTTGCAAATGCAACTCTATACCTGGTTCGGCGGCCAACAGCGATAAGATGTTGGGTGTACCGGTGAGAAATCGGCTTAAACCAGGGGCCGGTTCATACGTCAGACCAAACTCAAACATGCCCTTTTGCCCCATCCAGCCAGAAATGGGGTTATGCAGTTGGTGTTGCAAGTCGTGACGCACATAAAGAAAGGCCGGGGCACCAGGGCCGCCGTTGAGGTATTTGTAGGTGCAGCCAACGGCTAAATCGGCGTGGGCGGCGTTGAGGTAAACGGGCACGGAACCGACCGAGTGGCTTAAATCCCACAATATCAAGGCCCCGGCACGGTGGGCTAGTTCGGTTACGGCCGTCATGTCATAGGTGTAACCGCTTTTGAAAACGGTGTGGCTGAGGGCAACAAGGGCTGTGTTTTGGTCTATGGCCTGGGCCAGGGCCGCCACAGGGCCGTGTATGCCGTCGGCCGATTCGATGACCTGTAACTGGCAACCCATCACGCTGGCAATGCCCTGCAAAATGTACAGGTCGGAGGGGAAGTTGAGGTTGTCGGTGATGATTTTGGAACGGCCGTTTTGTTTCATTACTGCCGCCATTGCCAGTTTGTACAGGTTGACGGAGGTGGAATCTGCCATTAACACTTCGTCGGCCTGCGCCCCTATCAGTTGGGCTACTTTATTACCTATGCGGGAAACGGCCGTTATCCACCCCTCGTTCCAGCCGCGAATCAGCCGTTCTCCCCATTCATGTTCAATAACCTGGTGCATTCGCTCCTGAGTGGCAAGGGGCAATCGCCCTAATGAGTTGCCATCCAGGTAAATCATCTCTGGATCAGCATGAACAAACTTTTCTCGAAAATGGGACAACGTATCCTGGGCATCCAGGGTGTGGGCAAAGGATAAGGCTGTTTCAAAAGGTTGCATGAATATCCTTGAGCGGAGAGCTATTAGCTGTCAGCTATCAGCTGTCAGCTGTCAGCGATTAGCGGTTAGCAAGAAGTGAGCGGTTATTTCCCTGAGTATATTGTTATGTGTT
>CAZPEJ010000470.1:0-4453 GCA_964585465.1 uncultured Ardenticatenaceae bacterium | reverse complement strand
GTTGTGAGATGGGCGTTTAGAGATTAAACCACTCGCCAATCATGGGACGAATTGGGAAACACCTCCCTGGGTAGCAAACCAGACAATCCCAGAGGGGTGGACGTAGATGTCAAAAACAAAGTCGTTAATCAGTCCATCGGCCGTTTTGAAAGTTTGCCATGTGGTACCGTCAAATTTGGTCGCCCCGGCATCGGTGGCAAACCAGATAATCCCATCGGGAGCTATGGTGATGGCATAGACATCGGCAGACGGCAACTGCACCCCTGCATCGCCAGGGTAAAACTGTTTCCAGGTGCCATCTTGCCAGCGATACGCCCCTTGACCCGGTGTTCCTACCCAAATCTCCCCATTTTCGCCCTCGGTCAGGTCAAGCACATAGGGTAATTCCTGCACAAATGGGTTGCCAACCGTGAAGGTTTCCCACTGTCCATCGGGCAAACGGCGACTCAGCCCCCGGTCTGTCCCTACCCACAATGAACCGTCACTGGCCGAGAGCAATACCCGTACCATGTCGTCGTTGAGTGTGGAGTTTTCGCTGGTGAAGATTTCAGCTACCTGTGTGCCTTCTAGCTGTATCAAGCCGCGATTGGTGCCTAACCAGGGGGTGCCATCCGTTGCCACGATGAGGTTCCAGACGTGGGTCTCTGCGGGGATGCCTTCGGTGTAATTGGTGGCGGTGCCATCGGGCGCAACGACCCAAAAACCGTTCATCCACTCATTTCCCCAGAGGTTCCCGGCGGCATCGAAGTGGAAAAGAAAACAGGAGCAGGGAGGTTGATAGAGTGACCAGGTTTGGGTCGCCGGGTCTAACTGGCTGACTGTGCTGCCAGAGTCCTCCAGAAACCATAATTTGTTGTCGGGGGTGGCAACAATGCCGCTAAATGAGCCAGAGACGGGAATGTTGGGGATTCTCCAGGTGGTGAACTGGTTGCCGTCGTAACGAATCAGGCCATCATCGCTGCCAAAGTAGAGGTTGCCAGCGTCATCTTGTGTCCCACCATAGATGTTATAGGCGAGGAAGTCGCCATTGTTCTGATTGTGTGTTTCCCAGTTGCCATTGTTAGGGTTAAATTCCCACAGGCCAGAGCTGCTAGCAAACCAGTATCGGCCGTTTGCCGCCTGCACCATGCCATATACCCCATACTCTGGGCCTTGTGGGGTAATCTCAAAGTTGCCGTCTCGAAAAGTTGCCAGTTGAGTTTCTGTGCCCACCAATAGCCCGTTTTCACTGTTTAACAGGTTAAAAATCCGGTCGCTGGGCAACCCGTCCGCCGTGCTGTAACGGGTCCAACTGCTGCCATCAAAGAGGCCTAACCCGTTTTCGGTGCCAACAGCTAAACGGCCGTTTTCGCCTGCCAGGATGGTATTGACCATGAAGGATAACTTGTCGGGTTGTTCGCCTGGGTCGGCCGAAGGAAAATCGGAGACGGCTGACCAGGAACGGCCGTCAAACTGATTCAAACCGCCCCCTTCCAGGTAGGAGTAGTATGTCCCCACAATGAGCCTGTCTCCCGCCCGCACAATAGCGTGAATATCACCACTGTCCAGGCCATCTTCCTCCCCATAAACCACCCACTCCTCTCCCTCCAGGTGTGCCAGCCCATTTATGGTTCCCACCCATAACGAATCATCGGTATCTACAAACAGGGCGGTAATGCGGTAATCGGGTAATCCATCGGCGGTGGTGTAGCGGCGCAGCACCGTGTCATCGGCCCGATTCCAGATGGTAACACCCCCTGGCCCACCGGCATACACATTTTCGCCACTGACGACTACGTGGTAAACCAGGTTGCCACCCGTCCAGGATGTCCAGCCAGAAGGAAGGTTGAGGGGAACGGCCGTTGCCACTTCAGCGATTGGGGTGTTCTGTGCGCTGGTTCCTGGTTCGTCTGGGGGAGAATCGGGCCAAAAAATGACAGCCAGGACTAAAACTGCCAGCAATGCCACACCGCCAGCGATCCAGCCCAGGGGAAGTTTGCGGCCAGTTGGGGCAACAGAGGGTTTGACAATGGTCTGTTTTTCTGCTTGTGGGGGGCGGGGCAGGGTAGGGGAGTCAAGTGGTTCGGCCGTTTTTGCTTCTGGTGGGCGCAGGGTAGCAATCCCACGTTGGGACTCCTCATAGGCCTGTTTCCAGGCGGCCAAAAATTGGGGCATATCGGCAAAACGATCTTCTGGCTCTTTTGCCAGGGCTTTGAGGATCACCCGTTCAATGGGTAGCGGTAAATCGGGTTTGAGCGAAGATGGCAGGGGCAGCGGGGCTTGAATCTGTTTGATCACCACCGCCCAGGGTGTTTCGGCCTGGAAAGGCACATGGCCCGTTACCATTTCATACAACACAATCCCCAACGAATAAACGTCGGTGCGCTGATCCACCTTTTGCCCCTGTGCCTGTTCGGGACTCATGTAGGCGGGTGTCCCTGTGAGCGCGCCAGTGGCGGTAAACTGGGAGGTACCCTCTAACAGTTTGGCAATACCAAAATCGGTGAGGAATAGATCGCCGCGACTGTCTACCAGGGCATTAGAGGGTTTGATGTCGCGGTGTAAAACCCCTTTTTCATGGGCATACCCGATGGCTTCGGCTAACTGAGTGAAAAAACGATCTACCTGCACCAGGGAAAGCCCGGCTTGTATACGTTCTTTCAGGGTGCCGCCATCGAAGTAGCGCATGATAAAGTAGGGGATATTTTCATGTTCGCCGTAGTCGTAAATCGGTAGGATGTGAGGGTGTTCCAGATTGGCGATGACACGGGCCTCTTGTTGGAAACGGCCGATAAATTCTGGGCTTTCCATGAACTGTTTGGGCAACACCTTGATGGCAACATACCGATCCATGGCCGCGTGATACGCTTTGTAGACGGTTGCCATGCCGCCTTGCCCAATCTGACTGACAATTCGATACGCTCCCAAAAGTTGTCCTGACTGTAAATTGGTCATAGGGTCACTCTATTGTTATGAAGTTGGAAAACAAAACGGCCGTTTTCACCTATTTATGATAACATGAAGCAGGGAAGTGGGTAAAGGTAAACGTTTTACACCTGGTGAAGATAATGATGTACAAAGTTTTATGGTTATTATTGTTATTTGGGGTTGTGGGTTGCACAGCGGTGGCAGAAGAACCCGCTACTGCCACTTTACAAGGCCATGTCACCATTGGGCCATTACAACCTGTGTTGCGAGAAGGAGAAACACCCCCTCCAGTACCCCCAGAGGTTTATGCCGCACGTTCGTTAGATATTTTTACGGCCGATGGTGAGACCCTCGTCACCACCGTTTCTTTTAATTCAGATGGCAGTTATCAGGTGGTTTTGCAGCCTGGACATTACAGGCTTGTTCTGGGGGCCGCCAGCAGCATAGACCACAGCCCAGAATTGCCTCAAACGGTTGAGTTAAAAGCCGGGGAGACACTCAACGTTGATTTTTCTATAGATACGGGGATACGGTAGACCTGGAGAAACCGAGTTCTATTCATCCTCTTCTTCATATTCCACTTCATCAAAAAAGAAGAGCAGGGCGGCTGCTCCCTCTGCGGGGTCTTCCATTTCGGCAATTTTGCCGACAAAAATATCCCCTTCCTCTTCTTCGCCGTAAAGGTATAACTTGCCATCATCAGCCACCCGGCCGATGGCAAAGTCATCCTCTTCATAGCTGGCGACCACTTCTCCATCTTCCTCAATCCAGCCCATCAGCCCATCTTCCGAGTCGTAAATATCCCCTTCTTCGTAATCAATCCAGCCCAGATATTCATCCTTTTCTTCTTCAAAGCGGGCATAAATACGGCCGTCTTCGTCAATGGTGCCTATCATCTTCTCCGGTAACATAGGAATTTCTTCAAAAATCTTTGCCATCTTGAGCCTCCTTGATGGGTTTTCACATTTCACGCTTCACATTTCACGCTTCACGTTTTACGTTTTACATTTCACCTAAATTTTACCACCTTTTACCCCTTCTGTAGATGGGCATGTACCAGGGCGTGAAAATGGTGAACGCCGTTTTCGCGTTTGACGGAAAAACGCCCCTGGTGATAGGAGCGTGACCGTAACCCTTGTTGCACCACTTCACACAGGTAAATATCTTCCTGCTGCACCTGGTCACTAAAGGTTATGGATTGTTGCATACTTTCCCACCCAGGGCCGGTGCCGGGTTGTTCGTAATACCATTCAAAAATGGTCAATGTTTTTTCGTGTCCCAACGGCAAGATGATATTGATTTGTAAATTGTCGGGGTAAAAATTGAGCATCACATTGGGGAAAACCCAATAATAAAGTGCCTGCTCCTCCCCTTCGGTGCGAATGTAACGACGGTCACGATGGTGGGGGTCGGTTTCGTCGTTGGGGCGAATGGGCGCGTGCTGTTTGGAATAAAGGGGGTAAGTGTCTACACGGTATTGTTCGTAATCAATTTCGCGGAACAGACCTGGGTGGGCGATGGGGATATGATACCCTTCCAGGTAATT
>CAZPEJ010000469.1:0-4473 GCA_964585465.1 uncultured Ardenticatenaceae bacterium | reverse complement strand
TGACCATAGAGCGTTCATGTTTCACGTTTTACGTTTCACAGCAAACCCCATAAAACCCGAAAGCCTCTGATTTTGATATGCAGTGTATCATGGTTTGGCGTGGACGATAAAATAGCTGGCCCGTTATGAAACGATTAACGACTGAAGGTTAAAAATTGAGCCGTTCCCGACTTCTGCCAACGGCGTAATTCCCCCGAAATTGCCTGGGAAGTTCCCACCATCCCCCACACCTGATCCAATCGGTACACCACATACCCCGCCACTTCGCGGGCGTAGGCGCGGAAACGGGTGAACCCACTAATCCAGCGGGTGGTGCGGGTGGGTGAACTGTACGCTTCCATACCCAACTCCCCGGCAATCAAGATAGCCCGTTTCATGTGAAAAGGGGTGCTGACAACAAGAAAACTGTCCAGGTCTTGAGTCTGTGCCACTATCTGGGCGTTTGCCAGATTTTCCCAGGTGTTGGTGGAGGTGGTTTCTACCAGCACCGCTTCGGCAGGTAGGCCGTTGGCAATGGCATATTGCCGGGCGACTTCTGCTTCTGGTGGTTCGTTGATTTGTCCTTGCCCGCCGGTAAAAATCACCCATTGCACATACCCTTGTTGATACAACCCAATGGCATGGTTGATTCGTTCTCGCAGCACCGGCGACGGCCGATTTCCATACACCGCCGCCCCCAACACAATCGCTGCGTCCGCTGGCCGGGCCTCATCCCGTTGGGCAAACCGGTAAACTTCCACCGCCGCAATCAAAATAGGAACGGCCGTTATCGTCACAAAAACCCACAAACTTCTTTTGAAACTTTTCATAAACCAGGAATCACATCGGTTACACTCACAGAGGGCATAAACTGACATTTTTTATTGTGAGATTGGAGATTAGAGATTGGCCAATCCCTAATCTCCAATCTCCAATCCCCTTTAGCAGAACGTCAATTGATGACCTGATGCAGTATAAAACACTTCAAAAATTTACATAACCTGAATTTGTTACGCCACACACCCCACAAATTTCTTGACCAACACCAAAGGCAGGTTATTATCATAATTGTCTGAAAAATTCACCCTTCCGCAAATTTGCAGGAGACAAGATGGCTGATCTTATTTCTTTTCATGATATTTCTATTCACCCCGATTCTATCGCCCCGGCCGAAAATGGGTCGAATTCCACCATTTTTCTCATCAATTTTCGCAATCACCGCGATATGTACCCACCGTTTGGCATCATGTACGTCGCTGATGCCCTGATGCAAGTGGGGTTTTCGGTGAAACTGTTTCACGAAACCGAGGAATTTGTGCCGGAGTTTGTGCGCCTGGTGGCTGAAGAACGGCCGCTTTTTGTCGGTTTTAGCACCATCACCGGCCCACAACTTCGCCCCACCATTGCGGCCTCCAAAAGCGTACATGAGCTAAACATCCCGGTGGTTTGGGGAGGTGTTCATGCCACCATCATGCCCACCGAAGTGTTAAAAGAGGCGTATGTAGATTTTGTGGTGGTAAATGAAGGGGAAGAAACCGCCCAGGAGTTGGCTTTGATGTTGGCCGGGCGCATCCCCCAGAACTGGGCCTCGGTGGCGGGCCTGGCTTATAAACGAGAAACAGACCAAATGCCCTGGTTTACCCGGGAACGGCCGTTTATCCAGGAATTAGACACCTATTGGCCGCGCTGGGAACTGCTGCCCGACCTGGAAACCTACCTCATTCCCAGCGGCCCCTATGACCGGGCCATTCCCGTTTACATCTCGCGTGGTTGCCCCTTTCGCTGCGGCTTCTGTTACAACGAAGTGGTAATGAAACGAACCTGGCGGCAACATTCCGACGAATACATTTTGCGCCAGGTGCAGTGGCTCAAAGACCATGTAGGCATTAACGCCATAGATTATGCCGACGATTACCTCTTTGGCCGCATCAAACCGATGCAACGGCTGGTGGAAAAGGTGAACATGCCCTGGAGCGGCCAGGTGCGGGTGCAACTGTTAAAACCAGAATTTGTGGCCTGGATGAATAAAACAGGCTGCCAATGGGTAAATATCGGCGCGGAGTCTGGCTCACAGAAGGTGCTGGATCACATGAACAAAGACCAGGACGCTGACCAGATTGAGTGGGGTTTACGAAATCTGGTGGCCGGGGCACCCCATGTAGAGGCAAACGTCTCTTTTATCGTCGGGTTGCCGGGGGAAGAAGCTGAAGATACCAAAATCACCCTGGATTTAATCGAAATTTTGTGCAATTTAAGCAAAAAAGTGCGCTGCTCGGTGTGTGTCTACATGCCTTACCCTGGCACACCACTTTGGCCGGAGGCGTTAAAGTCGGGTTACATTCCTCCCACCAACCAGGAAGGGTGGTGCAATTTTGACCTGAATCGGGGTAATACCCCCTGGGTCAGCGATGCCGAGGCACAGGTGATGTGTGACATTAACGACATTTTGTTTGTCGGCCGTTCCGAAGGGCATTGGCTCCTATCACCTTATTATGGGCTACTGCGCTGGCGTTGGCGCAATCGTTACTTCAAACATTATTGGGAAGGAGCCTTAAAAAAGGGTATCATTCACTCACCCCTCAGACCACTTCTGGCCTGGATGACCAAAAAGTTGGTCACATTTAACCCCATCACCCACAAAGGTTCTGTTTCTGAGGGTGCCGATTTGTTGGGAATGGAGGCGTGAGTTTCGAGTTTAGAAAAGTCCGGTGATAATCCGTTTTATCTGTATTACCCTGGTTGACTGACAAATATCATTAGCAACGGATAGAAACGGATAAACGGATGGGTCAGCCAAGCATTATCCGCTTTCATCCGCTGCAAGCAACAGATAGAAACGGATAAACACATGGGTCAGCCGAGCATTATCCGTTTATCCGCTTTCATCCGCTGCCCCCAAATGTTCAACTATTCGATCTGTTAATCAACCAACTGCGGTAGCTGTGGTTAAATCTCTTTCAATCTAAGGTGGTTTATGTTTTTGATTCCGACGTTTTTGGGACAAAGTGGTATTCATGGAACAGGGGTTTTTACATCCCAGGCCATTCCATCGGGCACATTGATTTGGCGGTTAGACAAGGGGGTTGATTGGGTTTTTTCGCCAGAGGAGTTTTCTGCGGTGCCAGAGCCGTTTTATTCGCGGATATGGCCGTATTTGTACACCGATGCTCAAGGGTTATTGATTTTGTGCGGGGATAACGGCCGTTTTATGAACCACTCCGACAACCCCAACTGCCAGGATAATGACATTTATACCTGGGCCAGGCGAGACATCGCAGCCGGAGAGGAATTAACTTGTGACTATCGGGAGTTTGACAAACCGTCTGCGGAAAAAGGGGAAGCGGTCTTTTAACCAGAGCCTACAGTTTTTCCTCTGTCCAGCGCATGGTGGGGGGTTCTTCGATGGGGGGGCCAAAACCAGACGCAATCTGGTCAATCCAACCCAATTCTGGTTCATTGGCTGGTTGGTTGGGGGAAAGTTTATAGCGGGCAGCCAGGTGGGGGCGTTCTTTAATCACCTCACTTACCAACTGGTCTAAACGGCCGTTTCGCTCCATGTACCCAATTAACACCCCGGCTTTATCGCGCCGGGTTTTGCCCCGTAGCGTGTCATAGGCCACATCAAACCAGGCGCACAACATCCGCAGCTCTTCTTCGTTAAAATACGTCACCAAATCATCCCGAAACTGTAGACGATCCATATAAAAATTAAACGGCCGTTCCTTCCTCCCATGTATCAGTTGACACAAACGGGCAAAAGAACGGCCGTTTCCTATTTATGATTGGGTGTTCCAGGCAATCAACAGGAGATTACCAGCGACCGCCACCCCGATTGTTGTTGCGGCCACCACCACCAAAATTATCGCGCCGATCATCACGGCCGCCACCGCGACGGTCATTGCTGAACCCGCCCCGGTTGCCACCACCACTGCCAAAACTGGGGCGGCTGCCGAAACTACGGCCACCACCACCACCACTCCGTTCTTCACGGGGGCGAGCTTCGTTTACTTTCAGAACCCGGCCGTCCAATTCCCGACCATCCAGGGCTTCAATAGCGGCCGTTGCAGAAACATCATCCATTTCCACGAACCCAAACCCACGAAAACGGCCGGTTTCACGGTCGTTAATCATCGCAATGGATTCAATATCGCCATACTCTGCAAACAGTTCACGAACCTCTGCTTCAGTTGCGTTAAACGACAAATTACCAACAAAAATTTTCTTACTCAACTTTCAATTCTCCTAGAGATAATTTCCTACCATCATCAGCGCATTACTGAAAACAGAGGAACCATTGTAAAACAGGGAACAAGTATCGCAGGTTTTGTGCGTTTTGTCCAGTAGCGATTTTTAGGAGCAGAAATTCTCATTTTTACCGCTTTTGCCTGGGGTTTAATAGGGCGAGGCGTTCGGTAGAGGCGGGGCAATTGGGAAAGGAGCTGAACGCAGAGACGGTATTCGCTCCCAATTGCCTCGCCCGTTTTGGCAATTGAT
>CAZPEJ010000468.1:0-4491 GCA_964585465.1 uncultured Ardenticatenaceae bacterium | reverse complement strand
GCGCCGGTCGCCGCCAACACCCCGGCCCCTACCAATACCCCGGCCCCTACCAACACCCCAGAACCAACGGCCACGCCTGACGTAGCCGCAAATTTGCAAGAAGTCACCAGTGACATTTTGGGCATCACCGTTGGTTACCCCGAAGAGTGGATGGCTCGTGTGATTGAGACTTCTGGTGAAATTCGCATCGCTTCTGACGAGGCGATGTTAGCCGATGATGATACCAACCCTGTCAACATTCAAGGTTCGGCCGTTTTTGTGACATCGTTTGATGCCGAAACCGCAGGTGTCCTGGCGGGTGGGGATGTGAGCGACCCGGTAGCCCTGTTAGAGGTGTTCCAGGGCTTCATCATGTCTGATTCCGAAGACACAGAATTTACCGTCCTTCAAGAACCAACGGCCGTTGAATACAACGGCTTAAGTGCCGCCACCATGACAATGGATGTCGTCGGCCCAGACGATGAAGGGGTTGGTCAACTGGTCGTCATCACCGCCGATGACCGCATCGTCATCGCCTTCGGGGCCGCCGAAAGAAGCGTCGCCGAAGAATTCCCCGCCATCTTTGAAGCCATGATGAACAGCATCGTCCTTAGCGAGCCAGTCGTGCCAGAAGTCACCCTGCCCGAACCACAAGGTCTTTTGCTCTATGGCGACACCGTAGAAAACAGTGTCACCGCCGATGGCCCCTCCGCTTACAGCTTCATTGGCCTGGAAGGCGAAGTAGTAGACATCATTGTTGAACCATCAGGTGATTTGGATGCCATCGTAGATGTTTTAGACGGGAATGGTGCCTCCATTCTGCCCAATGGAGAGCAAGATAACTCCTTCGACACCGAAGAAATTTTAGACCTGCCCATTCCCACCAGTGGCACCTTCTTTATCGTCGTGCGTGGTTTCGCCGACTCAACAGGCGATTACACCCTCACCATTAGCACTGGCGACACCCCCATCACCCCCACCGGCGACGCAGGTGGAACCATTCGTTATGGCGAAACCGTTGATGGCAGTGTCACCAGCGATGATGCTGCTTTGTGGGCTTTTGAAGCCTCCGGTGGCGATATGATCAACATCACCGTAGAACCCTCCGGTGGGTTAGATGTGGTTGTTGATGTTCTGGACAAAAATGGTAACTCCATTCTGAGCGAGGGAGAAGTAGATAACTCCTTTGACACGGAAGAACTGGTAGACATTGAAATTCCTGCTGCTGGCACCTACAACATCGCCGTGCGCGGGTTTGCTGGCGCAACGGGTGATTTCAGCATCACCTTAGAAGGGAACGGCGGTGGCACCAGCGGTAACACCGGCACTGCCAGTGGCGAAACCGCCTATGGGGACACCGTTCAAGGCGAAATTACCTCCGCCGACGAACCTTCCGTTTGGGCCTTCTCTGGTTCAGCCAACGAGGTGGTAGAAATTCGTGTGGCCCCGGCCGGTGAACTGGATGTGGTTATAGACGTATTTGATGCAAATGGCGACTCCATCCTCTTCAGCGGCCCCTTTGACCGCTCCTTTGCCGAAGAAACCCTGCCCGCTGTTTGGTTGCCCGAAGATGGGGATTATTTCGTCAGCGTTACCGGGTTCGCCGGGGCCACTGGCGAATATGACCTGACTGTAGATTTGGCTTTTGGTGGGGATCCCGCCAGCTTCATCTACGCCTCAGACTCCTTAACGGATGACGCATTGGAAGACGCTTTTCGTTTTACCGCTTCTGAAGGTGAAATGGTGCATTTCTTTGTCACGCCACTAGACGGTTTGGACGTGGTGGTTGACGTTTATAATGACGACACCGATGAACTGGTAGAGACAATAGATAATACCTTTGCCATCGAAGAAGTAGTTTTTGAAGTTCCTGCGGATGGTAACTACTACTTCAATGTGTATGGGTTTGAAAACGCAACCGGCGATTATGATGCCGTTTTCTACGGCTCCGACTTTGTCTACTTTGAACTGGCCTTTGGCGATACCATTGTTGGGCGGATAGGAGATGATGGGTTCATTGATTACGCTTTCTATGGCGAAGTTGGTGACATCCTTGTCTTGACCACCGATACCACCAACGATATTGACCTGACCAGTGCCATTTTAGACCTGGATGACAACGTATTGGCTGAAGTGGATGCAAACTTCTCCGGCTCTGGCGAGGAACTTTCCTTCACCTTTGAAACGGAAGGTCTGGTTATCATCCGCATTGCGGAGTTTTCTTCACAACCTGGCAACTTCCTCTTGTTTGTAGACGCTGGTTAAAAACCGGACGAACTTCTCTAAAAGGCTGGTGCCCGGTGGCATCAGCCTTTTTTATTTCCTGTGGATCGGGTAAAACTATGCGTGTATCATGTAGAAACGCGTAAATTGACATTCTACTAGAGGAGATTAGAGATTGGAGATTGGGCAATCTCTAATCTCTCCTCTCAATGAAAATGTTCGTTTATGCCCTTTGTGAAGATAAAAGGGATGGGGTAATGGATAATTCGATCATAGTGGCTTTCCAGGGGGAACGGGGGGCTTATTCAGAACAGGCAGTGCGGCAACATTTTGGGGCGGTGGGGACGTTGCCCTGTCGCAATTTTTCAGAGGTGTTAACAGCGGTGCAAAACGGCCGTTCTGCTCATGCCATGCTCCCGGTCGAAAACTCCCTGGCTGGAACCGTGATTCCCGCCTACGATTTGTTGCTGGATCATGATTTGCGAGTACAGGCAGAGGTCATTGTGCGGGTGCAACATTGTTTGGTGGCCCCACCCGATGTCAAACTAAGCGACCTCAAACGAGTGAAGTCACACCCCCAGGCATTGGCCCAATGTGAACAAACCTTGCGCCGAATGGGGTTACAACCAATAGAACATTACGACACGGCCGGGGCCGCCCGCGATCTGGCAAACCACCCCGAAGCAGAAACGGCCGCTATTGCCAGCGAATTAGCCGCCCAAACCTATGGCCTGAATATCCTGGCACGAAATATCGAAGACCTGGATTTTAACTACACCCGCTTTTTTGTGTTGGGGCGGGCCGAACCCCAACGGCAAGACCCCAGCAAAACCTCCATCATCCTCACCACCCGCCATGTCCCAGGGGCCTTGTATGCCGTTTTGGGTGAACTGGCTGAACGACACATTAACCTGACCAAAATTGAATCTCGCCCCCGCCGCAATCGCCCCTGGCACTACCTGTTTTATGTGGATTTTGAAGGGCACGAGGATGATCCGGTGGTGCAAGAGGCTTTGTTGGGTATTCTCAAACGTGCCTCTTTTTTGAAGGTCTTAGGCTCTTACCCGGCGGCTCAGATCTCTGTTGCCAGTGATGGCAGTTAAAACCGCACCAACCTGTTCCCAAGTCTGCCTTTGCCGACTAAAAATGGTTATAGGTCACTCTTTTACCAACGGTTGCAGGAAAATGGCATCGGTCGCTTCTTGTCCTGGCAAGGTAACACGTAGCCGACGGCCGTTTTCAGCCACATACAACCCCACCTCAATTGTGTAAGTGCCCGGCCGGGTTCCCTCTGGCAGAACAATCTGATAACTGTCTACTACCACTTCATCCGGCAGCCAACGAGTGGTAGGGTATTGGTTTTGTTGCGGCATGACATCTTGTTGCCAGAGGCAACAAACCCCATTTTCGTCTAACACATGAACAAAAACGGTATAATCCCCCGTTGGTTGGGTCTGGGCCTGCCAAACCAGATCGAGGGTGTAGGCATCGGCCGTTTCCTGGAGTGTATGCCCTAACAAAACAATTTCGTTGCCCAGAACGGCCGTTGAAACATGCTCCATTGCAGGCGCAGTAAACAATCGTTCGGTGGCTGTCACCGTTAACAACCCCAACTCTGTCGTCAAAACCGTTGTGTCGTTTACATCCAACACCCGCAACAACAACCGATACTCTCCTGGCAAAAAATCGGCCGGAATGGGCAACATTTGATGATCGATCACAAATTGTGGTGTCGTCCAAAAATTGAAAGGGTAGGTGTTATAAACGGGTTGTGTGGTGGCCAAAATGTAGCCACTGTTGTTGGGGCGGTACAGTTCAAACCGCAAATTGAGAAAAGGTAGTGACTCGGTTGCCTGCCACCACAACCCCACCCCCACCGCTTCACCTGTGGCGACGGTGGTAGCTCCTCGGTCATACCCCAGCAGCCGCAAACCAGGCAGCAGCGACACATCTAAAGGAAATGGGGCTATTGGCAACACATCGGGCACCCCACCGGCCGAAATTGTTACTCCCTCAAGAACCCAGGCATCCCCCGCATAACGGCCGTTTTCATCCAACACCGGCAACCGTTCCTGAGTCTCCCCATTAAACCAACCAATTCGCAGCCGATAATCCCCCGGCGGCGCACCAACAGGAATGGGCAAGGCCACCTGCTGCACCAGTTTGTCGCCCACCGTCCATTGGGCCACCGGATACATAAATGGCTCTGCCTGGCTCCAACGATGCCGCCATGTGTCCTCCAGATGGACAAATGGGGTAAACTCGGCAGGTGGGACTCCTTCGATCTGC
>CAZPEJ010000467.1:0-4503 GCA_964585465.1 uncultured Ardenticatenaceae bacterium | reverse complement strand
CGGCCGATAACTAACGGCTGATAGCTGATAGCTGATAGCTGTCAGCTGTCAGCTGTTAGCCGTTAGCTCTACGTCCTCGACTGTTAACCAGCCTGTGCCGGGGAAGAGGCGGGAAATTTGGGGGGCAAAGAGGGGGGAGGTGGGTAAAATGTCGGCCGTTTTCCCGGCCGCAATCACCTCTCCCTGGCTCATCACCAACACCCGGTCAGCCACCAAAGCCGCCAACTCCACATCATGTGTCACCAGCAACAACCCCATCCCGGCCGCCAACCATCGCCGCCAGATACCGACTAACTGGTTTTTGGCCGCATAATCCAGGCCGCGTGTCGGTTCATCCAGCAGCAAAATTTTAGGGCGGGTAATGGTAACGGCCCCCATGGCCACCCGTTGCCGCTGCCCCACCGACAAATCACGCGGATAACTTGCCTGGAACTGGGCTAGTCCCAACTCGCCCAGCAGCGCAGCCACCCCATTTTGCCCCAGCAACCCATGATTTTGCAAGGTCATGGTCAACTCCTGGTAGACTGTTTCCGCAAAAAGTAAATCGTCGGGGTTTTGTGGCAAATAGGCTACTTCGCGGCAAATATCCGCCACTTCACGCCCTTGTGTGGAACGGCCGTTTACCCTTACCTCCCCCTGTTTGGGGCGCAACAACCCGACCAGGCATTTGAGCAAGGTACTTTTGCCCGCCCCATTCCGCCCCATCACAGCCACCGCCTCCCCGGCCGCCAGGTTCAAACTCACCCCATTTAAGCTATTTTTGCCGTTATAGGCATAACTTAGCTGGCTGGTTTGCAGCAAAACGGGTTTGGGTGTCGGGTCAGGTGGTTGTTTGGGCGGCGGCGCAACCAGTTTAGCCAGTTGCGCGGCAGCAAACGGTTTGGCTTCCTTGACTGTTAAGGGTAATGGGTGCCAGCCCCATTTTTTGCCCAGTTGCAACAGGGGGGGCAGTTGTGGCAGGTGGGTGATAGCTTCCCGCACCGGGGCATCGGTGATGATTCGGCCGTTTTCCAGATAGGTCAGGCGGTCAACATAGCGCAATACCCGCTCCAGCCGATGCTCCACCAGCAGAATGGTCAACCCCAGGTCTTCGTTGAGCCGCACCAAGGCCCGCAACACCTCATCAGCCGATTGGGGGTCTAGCTGGCTGGTGGGTTCGTCCAGGGCCAAAATGGTGGGGCGCAGAGCCAGGGCGGTGGCAATCGCCACCCGTTGTCGTTCCCCACCAGAGAGCGTGGTCAACGGCCGTTCTCGCAACGCCGCCAGATCGAGCAAATCTAACACTTCTTCCACCCGCACCCGCATTTCGGCCGGGGGAATGGCTGCGTTTTCCAGGCCGAAGGCAATTTCCGCCTCCACCCGATCCAAAACAGCCTGTGCCTCTGGGTTTTGCCACACAAACCCCACCTGCTGGCTCATGGTTTGTGGCCCGGCTTGCAACACCTCCAGGCCATTGACAGAGATACGGCCGTTTATCCGCCCACCCGTAAAATGGGGTACCAGCCCGTTCAAACAGCGCAGCAAGGTACTTTTGCCCGACCCCGACGGGCCAGCCAGCAGCACAAAAGCCCCAGGTGCCACCTGCCAGGAAACATCCTGCAACGCCGGGTCTGGGCTGTTGGGATAAAAATATGTGAGGTTATAGATTGAAATCATATTACCGCTTTTGCCTGGGGTTCAAACCCCAGGCTAGTCTACAAACAAAACGCATCTCTGCGCGGCATCACGTTAATCCCAATTTTGTTTATAGAATAAAACTGGAGCCACCAACCCCATTATCGCCCCCCCCACCCACCCGTCAAACGGGGGCAGGGTGAGTTGGGGGTAGGGTGAATAAAACAGGGAGGTTGGGGCAACCCAAAAGGCAATAAACAGGGGTAAAACGGCCGTTCCTACCAATACGAACTCCCGCCTTGTCCAGGTAGACGGCCGATAACGGGTTACGCTGGTTTGCCGCCCCAATTGCCAAAACAGCAGCCCGATAACCCCCACACCAGTTGCCATCAGCAGTTGCCCGGCCACCGACCACCAAAATGTGAGTGTCCAGCCGCCTAACGTGGCTGCCAACCCGGCCAAAAAACCCACTCGAATGGTGATTGGTTGCTGCTGATCGGCCGTTTGTCCATACCCCCGCGCCACCATTGCTTCTGCCAACCCCATCGCCCGTTCTAGCCCACTCACCAGCAAGGGAATCACCACCGGCTGCCAGTCGCGCAACCCGCGCAAACGGTGCCCACGAATCGCCTGGGCTTCTTGAATACGGCGTAACTGTTGCAACGTCTCCGGTACATAGGTGAGACCAATTAACAACACCACTCCCACATCGCGCAAAACACGCGGCACCAATCGCACCAATTCGGCCGTTGGCATCAGCCGATTAAAGGTGGTGAAGATGAGTAACAAGGTCAACAACATCAAACCATTACTGGCCCCATAAACGGCCGATTCTGCTGTGATGTCCCCCCCTACCAGCGGCCAGTGAACCGGCAAACGAACCATCACCGTCTGCCCCACATGCGCCAACAGCCCGTTAAACAGGGTCGAAAAAAACAAAATAAACACCCCTACACGCCACACAGGCACACGCCACCCCGTCTCCACCACCGCACACCGTTCCCCCACCAGTTGCGCCACCAACAACAGCAGCAGGTGATACATCGGATTGTGGTTACGCATGGTCAATAGGCTGGCAGCCGCCACCCACCACACCCAAACGTGCGGATGAACCGTTTTGACCTGTGCTTGTGCCATCTTACTCAACCTGCCTCCTGACCACTGGATACTCTGCGCCTGGCGAATAAAATTCGCGGCGACAGAGGCAAAGTCCACCTGCGTGGACTGGAAACGGCCGTTTTTAGTCGGCGTAGGCCGACTTTGGAACTGTTGGTGCAGTTTCTAACTGCTGTCGAGTACTATCCGTTTATCCGCTTTTATCCGCTGCCTTAACCGTTCAATGATTCAATCTGTCGGTCAACCACTCCCCTGCACCACAAATTGAAACCTATCGCGGAAACGTGTCAAAACACGCAGAACGGGTGTGGTCAACACCAGCAACAAAATGGCATTTCCTACCGCCTGGCTCACATCCCAAACGGCCGATGTTGCCAGATAAAAAGTAACATACCGTGTCAGGTTCTCCATCACCCCCAGGCCAGGCAACCAATGGCTGGCCTCGTTGCCCAACACAAAAGGCCAGAAGTACAAATTCATGACCGCCCCAAATACAAACCCCCAGGCCAATCCAAACAATATCAACAACCCCTTTTCCTGCCAGGCCGACGTGGGATGGGGCAACCACCCGGCCGTCAGCCCCACCCACCCCACAACAAACATCTGGTAGGGCAACCAGGGGCCAATGCCCCCTGTGATCAGGGCAGAGGTGAGCAAGCTGAGTGTGCCTAATAAAAAACCAAACCGTGCCCCAAAAACGTACCCCGCCAGAATGATGGGGGCGAAGATGGGGGAAAAACCGCCGGGGACAGGAATAGCAGTATCTATAAACCGGAGAACGGCCGTTATTGCCACCAACACCCCCAACGTCGCCACCACTTTGGCACTCACCGCCTGACCCTGCACTTCAATCAATAACACCGCCAGACACAGCCCCATGAGCAAAAAAGTCAACAAAGGGGCATCTGTGGCGCGGGCTGTTACTTCACCACTGGCAGTCTGGGCAACCAGTTGGGGCAAAATGAAGGGATAGGCAAATGCCAACACCCCTATCAAAGCTGCCAGGGTATAGAGAACGGCCGTTACACCCTTATGCCCAAAATCCGTAAAAAACCATTTCATCTGTGCCATCACTGGTTCATTTTTGACTTCTCTGAATCCGTTGCTCGTTGCAACAACAACCAACCTAACCCCAACACCAGCAACCCAAACACCCCATACCCAAACCAGGAAACAGAGGCAGGTTGTTCTGGCGAAGCAGCAGGAGAAATAGATGGGAGATCGGCCGTTGCCGCAGGTGTCAAACCCACCTGAGGTGTATTATCAGCCAGACATATCTCGGCAAACGTGACAGTTGGTGGGGCAATTGCCCCTTCGACCGAACCCAGGCCCCATGTCCACCCTTCTACGTCTCCGTCTTTCACCAGGTAACTGGCTGCCCCCGCCTGAGCATACACCCATTCCCCCTCCAACCAGTGCCAGTAAGACCAGTAGCGGCACTCGTTCCCACCCTTGCATTGGCAAAAACAATCATTTCCTGGGCAACCTGTCTCTTCCACACGGCAAACGGCCGTTGCCAGGCTCCCCGTGCCACTCTCCACCACCAACCCAGACCGTTTTAACGCCTCAAAACTGCTAATTTCCTCCTCCTCAAACGCCACACAACGGTGAAGCGTCAGCCCATCCTCCAGAGCCACCACCAACGCCACCCGATTCGGCTGCTGCGCCACCACCGCCAACGGCCCCAGGACAAACAACAACAACATCGTCAAAAGTCGTAATGGTTTCATGAGTTTCAAGTTTCAGGTTTCAGGTTAAGAGAATCCGTGTTCA
>CAZPEJ010000466.1:0-4503 GCA_964585465.1 uncultured Ardenticatenaceae bacterium | reverse complement strand
GGTGGTGTGTTGGGTGATGCCCATCGCCCAAAAAATAGAGGCGTTTTTGGCTTTGGCATACAGGTGGGCCCCTTCGACAAATAGTTCCGCAGACACCCCACTCACCAGGGCGGCTTGTTCCGGTGTCCAGGGTTGAACGGCCGTTACCAATGCCTCATACCCCTCGGTACGTTCGTTAATAAAGTCACAATTTGCCAACCCATCCCGAATAATGACGTGCATCATGGCATTAAACAAAGCCACATCACTTCCCGGTTCATGGCGCAGGTGCATCGTGGCAAACTCTGCCAGTTCAATCTGGCGCGGGTCAACCAAAATCAGCTTGGCCCCATATTGCCGCACCGCCTTTTTCATTTGCAGGGCAATCACCGGGTGGGCTTCGGTGGTATTGGAACCCGTTACGAGTAGAACATCAGCTTGGGGAATGTCCTCAATCGAGTTGGTCATCGCCCCAGACCCCAACGTGGTCGCCAGACCGGCGACGCTGCTGCTGTGTCAGAGACGGGCGCAATGGTCTATGTTGTTGGTGCCGATGATGGAACGAGCCAATTTTTGTAACAGATAGTTTTCTTCGTTGGTGCATTTGGCCGAGGCGAGGAAAGCGATGCTATCTGGGCCGTACTTTTCTTTAATTTCACCCAAACGGGATGCTACGGTGTGCAGGGCGGTAGGCCAGGAAATTGGCTCAAAAATGGGGCGATTGTCCAGGTGTTTGCCGGTACGTAGCAGGGGTTGTGTCAATCGGTCGGGGGAGTGTACGTAGTCGTAACCAAATCGGCCTTTGACGCAGAGGGAACCGTGATTGACGTGGTTATCAAAACGGCCGTTTGCCCGGTAAATCATGCCTTCTTTGACAAATAAATCAAGCTGACAACCCACCCCGCAATAAGGGCAAGTCGTCGTTACAACATGATCTGCTTGCAACATAAAACCTCTTTTCATAGCCTAAGAACGTATAACGCCTTGCGTATTTGTACCACTTTACGTAATACGTCATACAGAATGTCTTTTGTTACATTGCGGTTTTGGGCTATGTTTGCTGTTAATTACTGTTGCCAGCATTTTAGGGTAGAACAGACACTTTTATTAGTGACAACTTTCACAAAATGGCAAGTTAAACGTCATGGTCAGGTTGTTTGAGCAGGCGCACTAAACTGAGCAAAAAGACCAGGGTGAGTAACAAAATTTGCACAATCAGGTTGGAGGGAGAAACGGCCGTTTCTCCTGCTAGTTTAGGGGCGGGAAATGCTTTAGCGGCCGGGGTGGTCTGGGAGCCAATGGTAACAGGTGTGGCTTCGGCTGCGCTGCCATCTTGCGCCAGCAGAAATGTGATCACCACTTCCAACTGCTCCGGTGAGAGCAGGGTGGCGTACTGCTGCGGCATGATGTTGGCTAGACAAGGGCCGTTGGGGCAATCGGGGGCAATGACGGTATTGGGTTGTACAATAGATTGGCGCAAATACGCCTCGGCCGAAAGACCCGCTACCCGTTCGGCCGCTACCACCCCAATCTGGCTCAAATCGGGGCCAACTTTGCCCGCTTCACCCAATGCCCCAATGACATGACAGGCCCCACACCCGGCGTTTAAGATAATTTCTTCGGCCGTTTCGCCTTCAATGGGGCGCGGGGTGGGGGTGGGGGCCGGGGTGGCTGTTTCTAGCGGCTCAAGAGTTGGGGCCAGAGGTGTGGGGAGTTCACCGGTGGGTTCTTGCAATTCGCTGGCCGGGTCAGCGTGGAGAATGGCTTCGCACTGGTTGACACCAGGTTCGGGGTCTGGCATACACCACCAGGGGCCACCCTTTTTGGTTTTGAGCGAGGGCACAAACCACAACACGATGTCATTGCCGGAAAGGGTGTCGTTGTTCACCCATTGGCGTGGCGGCTGATAGGTATCGCCGGGGCCGGTGACAACCGGGCCATCTCCCTCATTTTCCCGATCTCGCAATGCAAACAACCGCGCTTCGTCCAACCCCAAGGGGTCGGTCATCTCCATATGCCACTGGTAATGCACGTTGCCGTCAAAAGTGGCTATTTTTCGGCCGTCGGGAGACAGGTTATCCACAAAGGGGAATAGTTCAAACTCACGACTGCCTTGTGTCCACTCCCGATCCTGGAAAAACCACACCTGGTCGTTGCGCGGGCCGTCCAAATCGAGGTCTATGCGCCAAAACGGCCGATAAATGGATAAGTCATCACACCCAGGGCCATGCGAGACAAACCGGGCCTGGAAGCTGCCATCTTCGTCGAAACGCATAATTTCTTCGTAGCGGTAACAACAGATGCAGTTCGGCCATCGGGTGAACTCGGTAAACAGCTGTTGCACCTCAAAACCGGTGCCAAAATCCACTACCACCGTATCACCAAAGGGTGGGACTGAGGCGTTAAACCCAATTTCATCCCGGTAACCGCCCGGCCAGGAGGGGTACCACGCTTCAATCTGGCCGATTTTAACGCTGGAAAAAATCTCTATTCCCTGGTAGGTGGCTTCATAAAAATGTACCCCATCGTGGGCGGTCATTTCCCAACAGATATGCCAGTCATACTGGTCGTGGCAGCCGTCGGTGTAGGCGTTGCGTTGTGGCAGGGGGGCAGCCACAGGCAGGTTGGTGCGGGCGCGAGTGTAGAAGGTGCGGGCAACGGTTTGGGTTTCCAGGTTGACAAAGATGTGAAAGATTCGGCCGCTGCCGTTGGGGTCGTGGAAGGTGAGGTCTACACACCACTGCTGGCGACAAGCGTTGTCCATTAACCAGCCAGACATAGGAATCATGGCGGGATCGGCCGTTCCAATATCCCCCAATATGGCCTGCACCTGGGCATCGTTGGCAGCGATGGTAATGGCTTTATCCAATACCAGGGAACTGCCTCCCGGCCGGGCCAGGGCATCGGCCCATCGGCCGATTATTTTTTGTGTGTCCAGGTTGAGAATGGCGTTTAAGGTGCCGCCGTCGGTGTAATTGTACAGGGTGGCATGAACACAGTTGTGGGATTGGCAGCCCTGGTCTTGCCAGTAACGGCTTTCACCTGCGCTCAGGCGAACCACGTTGACCAGTTCCACTTCTTTATCAGCCAGCCAAACGGCCGTTTCTGCGTCTTGAAATAATACCTGTTGCACCAACGACCCATCCACTGCCAGTTCGGGCTGGTTCATCAGGTTGTACATCTGTTGTCCTTTCGCCAGGGCTACTTGAATGGGCTGGTTGGTGAACCAGAAACGCCAGAAAAGAAAAAGCAGGAGGAGTGTGTAACTCAAAAATAAAAACTTGATATGGTAGGAACGGCCGAATAATTTCAAAATAATCCTCTTAAAAGCTATTAGCTGTTAGTCATGACCTGACAGGGTTTGCCAAACCTGGCAAGTCTAACGTTGTACAAAACAGGATTATAGTCGTGTCGTTAGATTGATAGCAAGGCAACCACTTTATATTAGATGATGGCCTAAGTATTTTTGCCGGGGAAAAGAAAGTTGTTTCGACGATTTCCCGACGATTGCCTCCTAAACTCATTGTAACCATCAGGCTAGCAGTTTCAGCCAACAGCACCTGGAGGGTTCTGTGTCCACAATCTTTCTACTTTATCTCCTGGTCTTGGCCTATTCACCTCTTTATTATTTTGCCAACACGAAGCCAGCGTTGGCATTATTGCTGTCTCCCCAACCGTTCACCCATCGTTAACTGTGTCCTTGTGAAAGGAGGAACCATGTTCAAGGTCGCTCATTGGAAGTTTGCCCTTATTTGTTTACTGTTTGTTTTTTGCCTGGTGTTTTCTGGCTCAACGCTGGCCGCCGAGATTCCGTTTGCCGCCACGGTTTCTATTTCCACAGCCGCTTTGCAAGCCCAACAAGTTGTTTCTGCTGATGTAGATGGGGATGGTGATTTGGATGCCCTCTCTGCCTCGTTGGCGGATGATACCATTGCCTGGCATGAAAATACGGCGGGCAGTGGGGTTACCTGGACGGAACACCTGATTTCTACCCTGGCTCTTGATGCTCGTTCTGTCGCTGCCGCCGATGTGGATGGGGATGGCGATGTGGATGTGTTATCGGCTGCGGAATCGGACGGCCGTATTGCCTGGTATGAAAACCTGGGGGGTGGGGATTTTGGTAACCCGGTGAGCAACCAGCAGACGATTTCTGCCAGTGTGGCGGGAGCCGTTTTTGTGGTGGCGGCTGATGTGGATGGGGACGGAGACATGGATGCCGTCTCGGCCGGAAATTCGGCCGTTGTGGGGGTGCGCTGGCACGAAAATAACAGCGGGGATGGCTCTTCCTGGAGCGATCACAGCATTGAGTTGGCCCCGACAGTAACGGCCGTTCAATCGGTACACATAGCCGACGTCGATGGCGACGGGGATGTGGATGTATTATCGGCCGATCCGGTGGGGGATCAACTGCTGTGGCACGAAAACAGTGCTGGAGATGGTTCTAGCTGGACAACGCACATTGTCAGCAGCAGTGTAAACGGAGCCTGGGCAGTGGCGGCGGCCGACATGGATCGAGACGGCGAC
>CAZPEJ010000465.1:0-4506 GCA_964585465.1 uncultured Ardenticatenaceae bacterium | reverse complement strand
GGGAGCAGGCGCACGACCCGTTCGCCTTTTGGCGCCGCGCCGCTGTGCAAAATATCCATTTGTGGGGGCACCCCAGGGGGGGTGGGGTGGTTTTGCGGGTGATTACCGTAAATAGTGAGCCGTACATCAAAGCGGCCGTTTTGTATGGTTCGATGAGTGGAGATGAGGAACAAAACTTTACCCGCATTCAGGCGTGGCGTGGCGTGGTGGATTTATTTGAGTTACAAACCTCACCGCAGATGTTACAAGCCATTTCTCCCAGCTACCACCTGGAGCGTATCACAACGGCCGTTAGCATTCACCACAGCCCCGACGATGCCACTGTCCCTGTTGAATGGTCATATGATTTGTGTGAGGCGTTACAAAATCGGCAAAAAACGGTTGAATGTTTTTTCTATGACGGCCAACCCCACACCTTTCACGGCAATGCAGACCTGCTTTTTATGGAGCGGGTTGTCACCTTTTTTAGAAGCCATTAACTTTTCCCTCGCTGCGAGCCGATACAAAACTTTGTGTTACTCGCCCAGGTTTGCCAATGCGGTTTGCGCCAATTCATTGTGAGGGTTAAGGGAAACGGCCGTTTCCCATGCCCTTTTTGCCTGGTTTACCTCCCCCTGTGCCAGAAAAAGCTGCCCCTGGTAATAAAACGTCTCTTCTGTATTTTGCCCGCCCGGAGTGGAAAGGGTTGCTTGTAACAGAGTCGAGACATCCGCAAAACGGCCGATTCTCAAATAAGCCACATAAGGCGTAAACTGATACCACAACATCCGAAACGGCAACCCCAACGTCCGCGCCTGGTCAAACGCCGCCGATGCCTTCTCATAATACTCCTTTTCCCCCGTCAACTCGCCCAACTGTGTCAAACTGCTGCCCAGATTAAACCAGGCAAACGCGTTGGCTGGTTCACCTTCCAGGTCTACCTGTGCTTGCACCGCCGCCTGCTGCCACATGGTCACCGGATTCAGCAGCGTGTCACCTAACACATTTTTTAACACCGGCTCCTGCTCTGGGCGATATACCACCACAAACACCTGGTTAAAATGTTTCCACAAACGAGATGTTTCGGCGTATGGTTCAGAACGGCCGTTACTATCCCATGGCCCCAAAAAAGTATCCATGCTATAAAAAACCTGTTCCGCCTCGTCATACCCATACAACGTCAAATAATGCCCCATCCAATCCGCATACCCATACGGCTCATACCCCTTTTCAATAATCACCGGAAAACCAGCCGCAATGAGCCGTTTGAGCAAAGTTAAATCGCCACCCCAATGCACCGTTGCCCGCAAATCGGTATACGCCTGCACATACCCCACCAGCTCTTCTGGAGAGATATTGCGGTCTTCGTAGTTCGGTTTTAACACATCGGCAATATCCAATTGGGGAATGTCATACCCGTAATAGGCCAGATTGACGCTCAGGGTAGCCCCGCCACAGTTGTTAAACTTCTGCGGCACAACGGTCAACCCTTCCAGTTTAACCGCAGGTGGCAGGGGGGCCAGCGTGGGGGTGGCAGTGGGTTGGGGAGATGGAGAGGGTTGGGAAACGGCCGTTTCTCCCAAATTCGTTGAACTATCCGGCGTAAATGTAGGGGGCAACGTGGCACTGGGCAACGGCAAGGTGGGAATGACAATGGTTGGCACTGCTGCCGGGGTGGCCGGGGCAGGCAGCGCAGTGGGCAAAGGCGTAGTCACCCAGGCAATAATCGGCTCTGGTACATAGTGGCGGTATGGGCCGGGGATGGCATTTACCACAAGGGGCAAAACCAGCCATCCCCCACCCAACCCTAAACCTGTTAACAGCAATAACAAAACACCCCACCGTTTCATACCATCCAGTATACCGACTAAACCCGCCGAAACCGAGTTTTTGGCCGAACCCGGTTTCCATACTCACAAAGGGCGTAAACTGAGATGTTTATTGGGATTAGAGATTGGAGGTTGGAGATTGACCAATCTCTAATCCCTAATCTCCAATCTCACAATCTGCCATCTGGTTTAATCGGCCGTTTGTCGGCTAATATCCCGGCCGGGGCGCAACTCCTTTTCATACAAGTCAAAATGCTGGTCAATAAACATACCCGCTTTTTCATACAGCCGTGTAGCCCCCGTGAGATTGGAGGCATCTACCCCCAACCCAACCCGCTTTTTGCCCCGCCGATAAAACTCACCAAAGGCATGTTGCAACAAAGCCAACCCCAAACCACGCTGCCGCCAGGGCCGCCGCACCCCCAACGTACTCATCCAACCTTTTTCCGCGTCTTCATCCGATTGTGGTTGACACAGAGCCACCGCCGCCATCTCCTCCCCATCCATTGCCAGAAACCAGAGAGATGGGTCATGAATTTCACTCGAATTAACCCAATGGGCAAACTGTTCCAACCCTACCGCTTCAGGCTGCTCCACATACCCAAAGTGATCGCGGAAGGATTCCCGTACCGCGCGGTAAATAGGCAACAAATCGGGCAACCCCTGGCGTGTTTTCAGGGTAATTCCTGGCGGCCATTGGGGTGTAGGGGGAGCTTCGGCGAGGTCAATGCCCATATGCCAGGAGTGACGGATGATTTTCATGCCGTGTGCGGTGAGCAATTGTTCGCTAGGCGTGTGATGACTGCGATAATGACAGCGTGTGACCACCCGCAAATCACCCGTTACTTTGGGAATGGCTTGCCTGGCCCGCTCTTCCTCCCAGGTCATCAAAGCTGTGCCAATGCCCTGCCCGAGAAAATCGGGATGAACCCGGCCGAAAAGGAGAATAGACACAGGTGGTATATGCGTGTCGTCTACATCTGCGTACCCCACAATTTTCTGCTGTGGAGACAGAACCACTTGTGTGCCATTAGATGGGTCAAAATCTGGCATTTGCCAAAAAGTTCGCAATTCGTTAACGCTGGCTTCTGGTAAACCCGTTTCGGCAATGGCACAATCATTAAGCAGATCACAAACAGCTTGTGCATCAGCCAGCGTTGCCGCGCGCATGGTAAATCCAATTGGAAGAATAAAGTGATGTTCCATTTTTTACTCCAGAGTTTGTTTACTAATATCTTTTCCGGGGCGCAGTTCCTTTTCATAACTAAGCCATATCCATGTGGGGTGCATTCCCGCTTTTTCATACAGCCGGGTAGCCCCTGTCAGGCTGCTGGCATCCACACCCAGACCAGCCCGTTTTTTGCCCCGCCGATAAAATTCGCCAAAGGCATGGTGCAGCAAAGCCAGGGCCAGGCCCCGCCGCCGCCAGGGGCGACGAATGGAAAGGTCATCTACCCAGCCCATGTCGGGATCGTCCTCCACTCGCAAAAGGTTGATACTCACACCCGCAATTTGTTCTCCATCCATTGCCACCAGGCAGAGCGAGGGGTCAAAATCCGGGTTGTTTTCCAGGTGGTGGGCAAACTGCGGGAACACCTGGTCAATGGGTTCTTCCACAAACCCCCAATGATCCTGGAAACCTTCATCCAGGGCAGCAAAGATGGCGCGCAGGTCGGGGTAATCCTGGTAGGTTCGTAAGGTGATACCTTCCGGCCATTGTGGGGCAGGTGGAGGCGTGTTTATGTCTGTCACCATCCGCCAGAAAGTTCGGGCGAGGGTCATACCGTTTTGTTCCAACAACCTTTTTTGTGATTCGGCCGTGCTAAGTACCCCCATGACCATTGCCACCCGAATCCCATCGGGTACCCTGGCAACTGCCTGGCAGACCCGTGCCTCTGCCCAGTTGTACAGGGTTTGCCCCACCCAGCTATCCTGGTAAGCAGGATGAACCCGCAGCCAAATTCTGGGTTGCACCGGCACGTCTGCGGTGTCACTGACATTGGCATACCCAATCATTTGTCCACCTGGTGTAAACAGAGCCAGAGTAGAGGTTGCCAGGTCAAAACGTGGGGTTTGCCAGAAGCGTCGCACACTGTCCGGGGTTTCATCCGGCACCCCGATTTCATCTATCGAACACAGGTTAAAAAGGGAAACGGCCGTTTCCAAATCTGCCATCGTCACTGACCGACCCCAAAATCCATCGGGTAACATCAAATTTATCAACATCATTACCTCACTTTTACACTCACCATCTTAGAGGCGTATTACCTCCGGTAACTCCCCCTGCATACCGTTCACTGTCCACTGTTCACCGTCCACTGTCCACTGTTCACTATTCACTGTTCACCGTTCACTATTCACTACTCCAACCCCCAATTCACCTAACACAGCCCCCACATCTACCGACGGGTGATAATGAATGGTGTGCATTCCCACCTGCTGCGCGGCGGCGATATTGTGGGCAAAGTCATCTACAAAAACAGATTCTTCCGGTTTTCGCCCCAGTCGTTGTAAGGTGCGCCAGAAAATTTCCGGCCGGGGTTTCATCACCTTTTCCTCAGCCGAACACACAATCAAATCAAACGCATCTGCAATTGGGTAGGCCGTTTGAAGGGTGTGCCGCAGGGAATCGGTAGCATTTGAGATGATGGCGGTTTGGTAAGTTGGGCGTAACGAACGAATCAAGGCGATTAACCCC
>CAZPEJ010000464.1:2444-4506 GCA_964585465.1 uncultured Ardenticatenaceae bacterium | reverse complement strand
TCCACATGCTCCAGGTCATACTCCTCAGCCATTTTTAGAGCGATTCGAGCCGCTACCTGGGCTGCTGCCTGTTTACTGCGCCCTTCGCCTTCACCCCAGATAACCTCCCCCACCACCACCTGCACCGTAAACAGCTTGGCGTGGTCTGGGCCAGAAGTGGCCGATACCTGATAACGGGGTGTGGTGTTAAATCGTGCCTGTGCCCATACTTGAAATTCACTTTTTGCGTCTTTATGCAAAGAGGATTCCATGATTTTGACCAGCGCAGGGGCAATCAGGCTATCTACCAGCCGTTTTACTGGCTCTATCCCTTGATCCAGGTAAATAGCTCCAATCACAGCCTCAAAGGTGGCAGAGAGAATGGGAATACGTTCCCGGCCGCCGTTTTCCGCCTCGCCATACCCTACACGTAAAAAACGGCCGATTTCCCACCCCCTGGCAAACTCCGCTAAACTCTCCGCCCGCACCAAAGCCGCCCGCAAGCTAGTTAGCTCCCCTTCAGCCATTTCTGGGTAACGATGATAAAGGTACGCCCCCACCACAAAATCCAACACGGCATCCCCCAAAAACTCCAGCCGTTCATTATCCTCCAACGATCCACCAGGATTTTCATTGAGGTAGGAACGGTGCGTTAGGGCACGCGACAGAAGGGAGTAGTCGTTAAACTTGATCCCCAGGGCTGCTTCAAAAACGAGCAAATCATCCATTCAATCTATACTCACAGAGGGCATAAACGGGCAGTTTCATTGAGATTGGAGATTAGAGATGAACCAATCTCCAATCTCTAATCTCCAATCTCCTTCAATGATTGACCTTATGCAGCATATCTTCATACTGTTGAAAGAGTAACACAGCGTTATGCCCGCCAAATCCAAAGGCGTTGTTCATACAAACACGAATGCGACCGGGGCGAGCATGGTTCGGCACATAATCTAAATCACAATCAGGATCGGGAGTTTCATAATTGATGGTGGGCGGGAATATCTGGTCGCGCAGGGCCAGGGTGCAGAAGACACTTTCGATGGCTCCTGTGCCGCCCATGATGTGACCGGTCATGGATTTGGTGGAGCTAACGGCCGTTTGGTACGCATACTCCCCAAAAACAGTTTTAATAGCCGCCGTTTCTGCGGCATCGTTCAAAGGAGTAGCCGTCCCATGAGCACTGATATAATCCACCGACTCTGGTGGCAACCCTGCATCCGCCAACGCTTTACGCATCGCCCGCGCCGCCCCACCACCCCCTTCCGGCGGGGCCGTGATGTGATGAGCGTCGGTAGAACGGCCGTATCCCATCACCTCTGCCAAAATTGTTGCCCCTCGCGCCTGGGCATGTTCCAAACTCTCCAAAACCAACATCCCGGCCCCCTCCCCCACCACCAAACCATCCCGATTCTTGTCAAAAGGCTGGGGAGCATGGCTGCTTTTGGTAGAAGTCGCCCCGGCCCGTTCAAACCCCCCCAAAGCCACAGAAGCCAAGATGGATTCGCTGCCACCCGTTAACACTGCATCCGCTTCACCACTCTGGATGGCCCGCATGGCATGACCCACCGCATCGGCCCCGGCCGCGCAAGCAGTGGTAATCGTCGAAGAAGGCCCTTGAATGCCATAATCAATCGCTATCATACCAGCCGCCCCATTGGGCATGATCATGGTAATGGCAAAGGGGCTAATACGGCGCAACCCACTGTTCAAAACCACATGCTCCTGGTCAACCAATGTTTGAATCCCCCCCACGCCCGTACCTAAAATAATGCCTATTCGTTCCCGATTGTCGTCGTGAATACTCAAATTGGCATGGCGCAGGGCTTCGCTGGCTGCTGCCGCCGCCAACTGTTGGTAACGGTCGCGCCGCCGAGCATCCTTTTTATCCATAAAGTTAGCTGGCTCGAACCCCTTCACTTCACAAATTCCGCCCAGGGTATGTTCCCCTTTGGGCAAAATGGTAAACGGGCCAAGGCCCGACTTTCCAGCCAGGATATTGGCCCAGGTTTCGGCCACATTCAAACCCAGCGGGGTAATTAACCCTAGCCCAGTAATCACAACACGCTTCTTAGGATGGTTT
>CAZPEJ010000464.1:0-2344 GCA_964585465.1 uncultured Ardenticatenaceae bacterium | reverse complement strand
CAGCGGGGTAATTAACCCTAGCCCAGTAATCACAACACGCTTCTTAGGATGGTTTTCAGTTTCCATACATGCTCCAGGTTTCAGGTTTCAGGTTTCAGGTTTCAGGTTCTACGCAATACGTTTCACGTTTCACGTTTCACGCTTCACGTTTCACGCCCCCCCTCTCCCCGGCTGCCAATGTGCTGCCGGGTTAACCAGCGATCTTCATATTTTTGTAACACATCGGTTAAGGATTGTTCCAGGTCTACCCCAACCGAGGAGGCTAACTGGCACAAACTAAATAACGTATCACCCAATTCATGGCTCAAGGCAACCGGTGGGGTGGTGGGAAACGGCCGTTCCCCATATTGAGTTGCCAGCAAAACCTCTTTCGCTACCTCACCTAACTCGCTCAACAAATCTAATACATAAACACTCGGCAAGTGGTGTAAGTTATGTTTTTCTGCAAACTCCCGGCTACGGTTTTGCCAGTTCTCACTCATCTACTCACCCACTTTCGGCCGATAATGCCCTTCTATCCACTCACTTTTGTCTTCACCCACCTCTTTTTTCCACACCGGCACAATCTCTTTTAAGCGGTCAATGCCATAACGAGCCGCCTCAAACGCCCCCTGATCCCGATGCCCGGCAGCACACGCCACAAAGGTGGTATTTTCCCCTACCTCCAGTTTGCCAATCCGTTGCACAATAGCAATGCCCTTCACCAGCGGCCATTTTTGCCAAATTTCGTGGGCGATTTGTGCCATCTTTAGCTCTGCCATCTCCTGATACGTTTCATATTCCAGATAGGCGGTTTCGGCGGGCAACCCCTCGCGCCGTGTGGCCCCGCGCACATAACCCGTGAAGCTGATAATTGCCCCTACATCGGGTTGGCTAAGGCAGGTGTGAATGGCAGCCAGGTCTAAAGGGTCGTTGGTAAGAGCAAAATAGGTGGGGTGGGGAAAATCGCTACCACCACTCACCGGGGGGAACAAGGCAATTTCGTCGCCCGTTTGAACGGCCGTTTCCTGAGAAGCAAACGTCTTATTAACCGCAATGAGCGCAGTAGGCAGGGCTGCCGCCAGGGCCGGGTATGCCGCCGAGGCAGCTTGCAAAACCACTCGCATGGTGGTGGGCAATGGCACCGCCACCCGAATACGGTCGCGTCCAGCCCGGTCTTTTAAGGTTGCAAAAAGGCGAATTTCAACTTCCATCACTTAATTTCCACTCTCCACTTTGACCGCCCGTTTTGTACACCAGGCGCACATCAGTTAACATCATGCTGCGATCTACCGCTTTCGCCATGTCATAAATCGTTAACCCGGCCACAGAAACGGCCGTTAATGCCTCCATCTCTACCCCCGTTTTGCCACGCAGCCGCACCGAAGCCTCAATATCCACCCGGCTCTGCGCCACATTCGGGGTACAAATCACCTCTATATGCGTCAATAAAAGGGGGTGACACAGCGGAATCAACTCACTGGTACGTTTGGCCGCCATGATGCCTGCCAGTTGTGCCGTTGTCAACACATCCCCTTTTTTCAAATTCCCTGCCACAATCAGTTGCAAAGTTTCCGGCTGCATCACCACACAGCCCTGAGCAATGGCGATTCGTTCTGTTTCTGCCTTCTGGCCGACATCTACCATACTGGCCCGGCCTGTTTCATCCAGATGGGTTAATTTTTTTGCCATAGGCCAGAATTATATGGGGAAGTTGTGGGAACTCAAGAAAAGTCGTAACCCTGACCGCTTTTGGTATACTGGATAACATGGATTTTTACCACGCGATTTATCTCTCCCCCCACCTGGACGACGTGGCTCTCTCCTGTGGTGGACAGATTTATACCCAAACGGCCGTTTCCCAGCCCATCCTCATCGTCACCCTCACCGCAGGCGACCCACCCGCCCACATCACATCAAACTTCACCCAGGAACTCCACCAGCGATGGGACACACCCACCAACCCGGTAGCCCACCGCCGCGCCGAAGACCGGGCCGCCTGCCACATCCTACAAGCCGATTACCACCACTGGGATGTCTTGGACTGTGTTTATCGGCAACACCCAGCAACCGGTGAACTGCTCTACACCACCAGAGACCACATTTTTGGCGAAATCCACCCGGCCGAACGCGAAACAATTCTCAAACAACTGGCGGCAAAAACGGCCGAATTACCCCCCTGTCACACCCTCTACCTCCCCCTCACCATCGGCCACCACGTAGACCACCAGATCACCCGCCTGGCAGCAGAACAATCTAACCACCCAAACATCTGGTACTACGAAGATTACCCCTATGCCCGCACCCCCGGCGCACTCGCAGCCGTCTTAGCCGCCTCCCCCGCCCATTGGCAGGCCAAAATCCT
>CAZPEJ010000463.1:0-4512 GCA_964585465.1 uncultured Ardenticatenaceae bacterium | reverse complement strand
AATTGCCGCCAATCGCTGCCAGGCCCCAATCGCGCAGCGTTGTCACCGCCTCAGCCGGTGTCACCCCCATCATGGTGCGGCCGCGTGTGTCAAAGGTCATCGTGGCACAAATGGGCAAATCCGTGACAGAACGAATCCCCTCAACGGCCGCTTTGACCTCATTCAAATCACTCATCGTCTCAATCCACAACACATCCACCCCACCCTCCACCAGAGCAATAGTTTGTTCGGCAAAAGCCCGTACTGCCTCTTCATACTTCATATTACCCATTGGTTCTAACAGTTCACCAGTTGGCCCTATCGAGCCACCCACCACCACCAACTGGGGGGCGGTATCTGCTGCGGCACGGGCCAATTGGGCGGCAGCCAGGTTTAACTCATGAACCCGATCCTGCCAGTTATGCAATTTGAGGCGAAAATGAGTGCCACCAAAGGAGTTGGTCAGGATCAGCCGTGATCCCGCTTGAATGTAAGCGGAATGGATGTGGTGTAATACTTCGGGGCGGCTAACATTCCACTCTTCCGGCGGTGCCCCCGATTCCAACCCGGCAGCAAAGAGCATGGTGCCCATCGCCCCGTCTAATAAAATGTGGCCCTCTTCGGTCAGGAGTTGTGTAAAACGATTCATTCCATCCTCGCTACTTTTTTTGTAGTTGTTGTAACTTTTCTTCCAGTTCACGGATGCGTTTTTCGGCTACGGCCGCACGTTCTTCTGCTTGTTCCCACGCTTTTACGACACCTTCGTAATTTTGTAACGGCCGTTCCATCTCATCATAACAAACTAAATCTTCTTCTTCAAACCCTAACCACAGCTTGACTGATTCTAACCAAACCCGCCTTTGCCCACTGCTGGCTTCCATCTGGTACATGCCATCTATCAACCGATAATTCAGCAGACGGCGGTTTTGTTTACCTTTACGAAGGTAGGTATCTACAATAACGTACTGTGGCACACCCACTTCTTCGTACTCGTTCACTTTTTCACTTAAATCTATCTCACGAGTTTTTGGAGAGGTGATTTCAATAATCAGACTGGGTTTGCATCCTTCTGTCGTCGTATCAAAAGTACTCCAGTTTTGTTGGTTTTGAACGTTAAATATGACCGCAATGTCGGGGCCATGGGGTTCAATATCGGGATCATCCCAGGCAATACGAACATCATGCAAGACAACGGCCGTTTTATCCTCTATTACTCTAGCTCGCAATACATCCGCCAGGTAATCACAAAATTGTTCGTGTTCACGGCTATGCACTTGAAAATCCCCCTCCTGTGGATGCAAAATGTCGGCCAACGTCAGCGGCAAACGCTCCCAGATAACCTCGCCCAGTGGCGTGGTGCGGCGCACCATCCGCCAGCCATATTCATAAACCTCTGGCAGGGTAGTGGAAGGGGAAACGGCCGTAGTCAGTGGTAAGGTCGTCATTTTTAGTGAACAGTAGACAGTGAACAGTAAACGGGTAAATTATACTCGTGTTCACCGGATGCAGTAAAAACTCACAAATTTATCAGCAATTCCCGGTTTAAAAATCGCCGTTGGTTGACAACACAATCCTCTTTACCTTGTTTCACGGCGAATCTTCATCAATTTCTTAGCGGTGTCCACAGCAACGGCCGCATCGCGGCAGTAGGCATCGGCTTCAATATCCTCGGCAAAGGCTTCGTTGAGGGGTGCCCCACCGACCATAACAATGATGTCGTGGCGAATCCCTTTTTCCTTCAGGGCGTTGATCACGACCCGCATGTAGGGCATGGTGGTGGTGAGCAAGGCACTCATGCCCAAGATGTCTGGTTGATGTTCTTCGATAGCCGCCAGGTATTTTTCCACCGAGTTGTTGATGCCCAGGTCAATCACTTCAAACCCGGCCCCTTCCATCATCATGGAAACCAGGTTCTTGCCAATGTCGTGAATGTCCCCTTTGACAGTGCCAATGATCATTTTGCCAATTTTGGGGGCATCTGTTTCTGCTAACAACGGCCGTAAAATAGCCATACCCGCTTTCATCGCCTTGGCCGCCATCAATACCTCTGGCACAAACAAAATGCCATCGCGGAAGTCCACCCCCACAATATCCATTCCAGCTACCAGACCGTTAGTTAAAACCTCATAAGGGTGCAACCCCCGTCCCAGCAATTCATGGACTTCAGCTTCAATTTCCTCTGCGTACCCGTCGTAGAGGTCTTCTTTCATCAATTCATAAATTTCTTCTATCGGCATTTCGGGTAAGTTGATTTCGTCGCTCATCGTCTTCTCCTCAAAGTAAATTCTTAAATCTATACGTTTCACGCTTTACGTTTCGCGCCTTCTCCGTCTTTCTCGTTGGTTGCCAGAAACGGCCGTTTTCTCCGGCAACACACCTGCTAATTCAGGAAACGGGTCGGTGGCGTGGGGAATATGAATGGCCCCCACAAACTCGTGTTGGAAATCGGGGTCAACGGCCGTTTCCACATACCGCACCCACTGGGCAATTCGTTGTGCCTCGACCCGTTTCTCTTTGTTCAAAAGGGCAATTCTAGCACCATCCCCGGCCGCATTGCCAACCGCATACACGTTTTTCAAGTCACAATTGGGAATCAAACCCAAAATCATCGCATATTGGGGGTCAATGTAACTACCAAAAGCCCCCGCCAGAACAATCCGGTCAACGGCCGTAATGTTCGCCCGATTCATCAGCAGCTTGGCCCCGGCATACAACGCCGCCTTAGCCAGCTGGATATTTCGTACATCATCCTGCGTCACCAGAATCGGTTTACCCGTCGCGCTCTGTTCGGCCGTTGCCAGCACATAAGCCCCTTTCTTGCCTTCCCAAACAATACGAGATTGGAGATTGGGGATTGGAGACTGTTCACTATGTACTGAGGACTGTTCACTGTCCACTGAATTAAAACGGCCGTCTGGCAGCAAAATACCAGCCAAAAACATCTCCGCCACCACTTCAATAATACCAGAGCCACAAATACCAGCCGCCAAATGGCCTGGTTGGGCTTCAATGGGCGCATTCACCCCCAATTGCCACTCGTCCGACCATTTTTCTTCGCCAATCACGCGGAACCTGGCAACTTTGGTTTGAGGATCAATACGCACCCGCTCAATCGCCCCTGGGGCAGCCCGCATCCCATAGGCAATTTGCGCCCCTTCAAAAGCCGGGCCGGTGGGGCTGGAGGCACTATACAACCGTTCCCGATTACCCAACACAATTTCCGCATTGGTGCCTACATCCACCGTCAAAACAATATCATCCTGGTTATATGGCTCCTCCGCAATCAGCACCGCCACATTATCGGCTCCCACATGCCCGGCTTCAGCGGGTAACACATGCACATTGGCGCACGGGTGCAGACGCAGCCCTAATTCGCGGGCTTTGATGTCCATTGCCTCCCGATTCGCCAGCGCAAATGGCGCACCACCTAATTCAATCGGGTTGATGCCTAACAAAATGTGCATCATGGTGGTGTTGCCCACAAAAACAGCTTCGTGAACGTCGCGGGGACGGATGCCTGCTTCTTTGGCGGCGCGGGCAGTCAGTTTGTTGAGGGCTTCGATGATAGCCTCGTGCATTTTGTCCAGGCCATTGGGGTTGGTCATGGCATAGGAGATGCGGCTCATCAAATCTTCCCCATACGTCACCTGGGGGTTCATGGTGGAGTCGGTGGCTAAAATTTCACCCGTGCGGAGATCGCACAAAAAACCGGCGATGGTGGTACTACCGATGTCTACGGCCAGGCCATAAATACCTTCTACATAACCCGGTTGCACATCTATGACTTCGCGCTCCTGCCACAAAGTAACGGTGACAGCCCAGTTTTGTTTGCGAAGGGTAGCTTGCAACTGGCGTAAAACAGGTAAATCAATAACCAGGTTTTGTAAATTCCACTGGGTAGCCAGGGCATCTTGCAGTCGTCCCCAATCGCCCCGATGTTCGCCCAGTTCGGCCTGGTCTACTTCCACATACAGTTTACGGATGGCGGGGTTGATTTCGATGATGCGGGAAACGGCCGTTTTCCTGATAATTTGTTTGTGTGCCCGGCTCTCCTCTGGCACAAATACAAGCAGATCGCCTTGAACACAGGAAACGCAGGAGAGACGGTTAACAGTACCTAGTGACCAGTGAGCAGTATTCAGTTCGTCGGATGAAGAACGGGCTAATAGCTCTTTTTCGTCGGCGGCGGCGGTGGTGAGGTGGCTGGTTGAGGAGGTAATGCCGTGTTTGGCAAAATGTCCTTCTTCAATTTGCACTTTACACTTGCCGCAGGTGAGGCGGCCACCGCAAATGCTCTCAATTTCCACCCCCAGGCTGCGGGCTGTGTCTAACAAAGATTGACCCGCAGGCGCATGGCCGCGCCGGCCGGAAGGCATGAAGATAACAAGGTGTTCACTCATAGAAAAGGAATCGTGAACAGTGAACAGTTATCAGTAGCGCACTGTTCACTGTTTACTGTTCACTGTTTACTGTTTACTGTTTACTCTTTACTGTTTACTTCCTACCGTTTCCGCCGTTTTGCGCCAATCAATA
>CAZPEJ010000462.1:0-4513 GCA_964585465.1 uncultured Ardenticatenaceae bacterium | reverse complement strand
CTACTTACTTCAACTCCCGCCGCGTGTATCCCAAAATACTCCGCGCCACAATCAGCGTGTTAATCTGCTTCGTACCTTCATAGATGTCATTGATCTTGGCATCACGCATCCACTTTTCCACCAACAGGTCGCGGGAGTAACCCAACGGGCCAAGCAACTCCACCGCCTTCTGGGTAATCCAGGTAACGGCTTCACCCGCACGGGCCTTGCACATACTGGCTTCCAGCCGGTTAGGCTGACCATGTGCCTGCATAGCAGTAGCTTTGAGGGTGAGCAACCAGGCAGTTTTGTGGCGGGCTTCCATTTCTAACAAGTCGCGCTCAACGGCCGTTAATTGCCATTTCGGTTTGCGATAATCCACCACAACCCCTTCATTTGCCAGCGTCTCCTGGGTAAACTCCAACGCCGCCCGGGCAATACCAATCGCACTAGCCGCCACAATCGGCCGGGTGCTGTCAAACGTCTTCATCGCCCCCTGGAACCCCTTGATATTTTCATCATCCCGCTTTTGCACTTCCGCACTGCCCAAGATGTTATCGTAGGGGATACGCGCATTGTTGAACACAATAGCCGCCGTATCACTGGCACGAATACCCAGCTTATTCTCCTTCTTGGCAATCATTACCCCCGATGTCCCAGCCTCCACCACAAAGGACTTCATGCCAGCCCGCCCGGCCGAGGGGTCAACCGTCGCCCACACCACCACAAACCCATCCGAATCCTCCAGAGCCAACGCCCCATTGGTGCAAAAGATTTTTTCACCGTTGAGAACCCACTCGTTAGTCTCTTTATCCAGGATAGCTGTGGTGCGGATAGCACTCGTATCCGAGCCAGCCCCCGGTTCAGTCATCGCCATCGCCCCCCATTTGGGGTCACCATCACCAAACTTTTTCAGGAAGCGGGCTTTTTGTTCCGGTGTGCCCACCGCTTCAACAGCTGCCCCACCCAATGCAGGCGATGGAATACACAGATATTGCCCGGCATCCCCCCAACTGAGCAGTTCAATGAGCATCACCAGACGCAAAGGAGTCGTGCTGGGGCCTTTTTTAGCCGTTTTACCATTACCATTGGTGGCAACGGGTTTATCATAATCCCGTTTGTACTGTTCACGCATCACCGGCCACATCATATTGATAAACTCCTGCGGCCGTTCATGTTCATGTTCGTCATAGTAGCGGGAGTGTTGACGCATCACCTGTTCCGCCACCATCTTGACCATCTGTAATTCGTTCGTAATCCGTTCAGGAATTGCAAAACTAATCATCGCATAACTCCATTTACCGTTAACAATTTACGATTCACCATTGTAAAAATCGTCCATCATCACTTACACAATCGCCATGCCATCGAAGGTGGCAAACCCGCGTGCATTCCGCAGGTACAACTCCACCGGGTATTCGCGGATGTAGCCATAACCGCCCAAAACTTGCAACGCCTGATCCGCTACACGCAGCACCAGGTCGTCCACATAGGTTTTCATCACCATCACAGCATGGGTAGCCTCTTGTTTTTGGTCTAACAGCCAGGCAGCTTCCCACACCATTAAACGGGCAGACTCTATATCCATGGCCATTTCGGCTAACATAAAAGCAATGGATTGGCGGTGGGCGATGGGTTCGCCAAATTGCACCCGCTGTTTGGCATAGTCGCGGGCATAGTCGTAGGCGGCTTTTGCCAGCCCAACGGCGCAGGCCCCCAAAGCCACACGGCTATGGTTGAGCAACAGGTCAAATTCAATGCCCCTATCGCCGCCTAATTTGTTTTCGGCAGCGATACGGCAATTTTCCAGTTTGAGGCCAAAGGTAGGGAGCGCACGTACCCCCATCAGCTTTTCGCGGCTGGTGACGGTGAGGCCAGGGGTGTCGCGGGGGACAAAAAAGCCCTGGGTACGGCCGTTTTCATTGGCATACACCAGAATCGTCTCGGCGTTGGCGGCCAGAGGCACCATGCTCTTAACACCGTTTAACACATAGTCGTCGCCATCTAAAACGGCCGTTGTTTTCAGGTCGCGTGGGTCAAAATGATAACGGGGTTCGATGAGTGCCGCCGTTACCAGGGGTGGTTTGGCCTCGCAAAAGAGCGGCAGGTGGGCTTCCTTTTGCGCCTCCGTGCCCGCCAACATCACCGGCACAGCTACCAGACCTGGGGTAAACACCTGAAACGTCGTTGCCAGGTCGCCTGCCGCAAAGGCTTCCATTGCCAATACCCCGGTCATGACGCTATAGTCACCAAACCCACCATACGCTTCCGGCAGGCTGCTGGGTAATACCCCAATCTCCCACCCGGCTTGAATCACCTCGGCTGGCACTTTGCCCTCTTCGTCTGCATCGCGGAACACCTTTCGCACACGCTCCACCGCAAAACGGCCGATACTGTCTGTGAGCATCTTTTGTTCTTGTTCAAGTTCAAAACTAATCATCACATCACTCCATTTACGATTTATCTTCACGGAAGGCATCCATTGACATTTTTCGAGATTAGGGATTGGAGATTGACAAATCTCTAACCCCCATGCCAATTTAACACCTTATGCAGTATAAGATCGCACAATCTTGTCCGTCATTTTTGCCACCCGCGCCATCACCTTCACATCATGCACCCGAATGATGTCTGCCCCCCGGTCAATGCCAATGGCTATCGTAGCGGCCGTTCCTTCTAATCGTTCATCGGGTGGCAAATCCAGGGTATAACCAATAAACGATTTACGCGAAGTACCTAACAAAATGGGATACCCCATCTGTTTGAAGAAGTTGAGGTTGTTAATTAAAACCAGGTTCTGAGACACAGTTTTGCCAAACCCAATGCCAGGGTCAATAATCATTTGTTCATGTTTTACCCCCGCCCCAATGGCAATATCTATGCTCTCCTCCAGTTCACGGCGAATATCCTCCAACAAATTGTGATACTCAATCCCAACATACCGCCCACCCAGACGTTCCTCCTGTTCCACATTTTTCGGTTTGCTGCGGTTGTGCATGATCACCACCGGGCAACCCGCACCGGCAACCAGAAAAGCCATCTCGTTATCCATTCGCAGCCCCCACACATCGTTGATCCAGTTGGCTCCGGCCGCCAGGGCAGCGCGGGCCACAGCGGCACGATAGGTGTCTATGGAAATGGGAACTTCGACAGCCTGGCGAACGGCCGTTATTACCGGTACCACTCGTGATAATTCCACCTCTACCGGGACAGGCACACTGCCCGGCCGGGTGCTTTCGCCGCCAATATCCAAAATATCAGCCCCGTCGGCCACAAATTGCCGCGCCTGGGTGACTGCCCTCTCTACCACCGCCTCACTCAACAACCCATCCCCCGAAAAACTGTCCGGGGTAATGTTGAGAATACCCATTACATAGGTGCGCTGGCCCCAGGGCAAAAACGAGGAACGAGGCGTGAAGGGCGAAACGGGGAGAGCCGAGAGAGAACTGTCCATAGGTTCATCTCCAATCTCCGTCAACTGTCCCAGTTGATGAACAGTGGAGAGATTAACGGCCGTTCTTAATTGAGAGATGGTTTTCCCCATGACCGGGTGTACCCAGTTGGGGGCAATATCCGCCAGAGGCACCACCACAAAAGCACGTTCTGTCAGGCGGGGATGAGGCAGGTGAAGACGGCCGTTTTGCACTATCACACGGTCGTAAAACAAAATATCAATATCAATCAGGCGCGGCCCCCATTGATAGCTGGCGGTGCGGCCTAATTCAACTTCTAAATTTTTGCAAAAGGTGAGGAGTTCGTCTGGCGTAAGGGGGGTGTGTCCACCCAGGCAGAGGTTCAAAAAGCGGGGCTGGTCAACCACTCCCCAGGGGTCGGTCTCATAAATGGGGGAAACGGCCGTTATCGTAACCCCTTGCGCCAATCCATCCAAAGCCCGTTGCAAGTTGTCACGACGGCTGCCTAAATTTGTTCCCAGACTCAGAAAAACCTGACCCACTGTGATGCTGCCTGGTGCGTGTGATGTATGACGTATTGCGTATTCCGTTTTCACGCCATACGCAAGTTGACCGACCTTAAAAATACATAACACACCTGTAAAAGTCCATTACAACACGGTGCATTTTGCCCAAAATGACGCAGTGCATCATTAGTTATTTATAACACACCGCGTCATGACTGTCAATACACCCATCACAGACACAGCAATTCACAATTTGGGAACCGCCATCGGTTGAAACCGATGGCTAACAAACCCAAACCTGTTAAAACAGGTTGAAACGTAGCTTTTTGAACGTGTTCTAGCACGTTTATTCGACTAACCTGGGGTTAAAATCAATTGCCCAAACCAACCCGTTGTAGCGGCGGGGCGGTTGGGTTATGGGTCAGTGTGCTGTTCAGCTACTTCATCAGTCCAGGTGTTCATTTCACATCGTACAGGTCAACAAAGTTTTAGGAGAAGCAAAAGCAAAGCGGCACGATGTGGATTGAACAGGCCACCCGACGAAGATGGTGAACAACACAGTCAGCCCCAGAACCACAACATTTGCTCCCAACCGCCTCGCCCTGTATTCATCAA
>CAZPEJ010000461.1:0-4530 GCA_964585465.1 uncultured Ardenticatenaceae bacterium | reverse complement strand
CCGTCAACATCTGATGCCAACCCGGATGAGGAACATCTTTTCGACCTCTGGCGATTGATAGATGCTTCGTTCAATGAGGATGAGGTGCGGACGCTGTGTTTTGCCCTGGGCGTGGAGTATGACAACCTGGGAGGAATGGGCAAAAGCGGCCGTGTGCGGGAACTGATTGCTCTCATGCGCCGCGTGGGGCGGTTGGGTGTGTTGGTGGAGTGGTGTGGGCAGTTTCGGCCGGGGGTGGATTGGGATGGGCTTCTCAAGCCACCAGAAATGCCCTATGATGACTGCTAGAAATTTCAAGGTTTAGACATGGTTGTTGTTGTTTGATATACTTAGGGTAGTTGAATACCGAGCGTCTTGAACGCCCCGGCTGCTGTGTAAGCGGTTTGGGGCGTTTTTTGATGCAAGGGTGTAGCGGTTTCTTCCTGATGGTATGGGTGTGGTAGGACAGCCTGCCCACCCAGCCCCCCTTGTGTAGGTTGGTTTTCAAAATTTTGTGGGTTTGTTATACTGTCGGTGGCGGTTGCTGGCCGCCCGTCCTGTTACCACAGGGCTGTTGATTCAGAAAGGTGATGGTCTCCCGACTGTCACCTTTTCTTTTTTTATTCACCGCAAAGGGCGCAAAGAGAAGAAAAGTTTGGGGCTAGAATAACCTCCTCGCTTCGTACATGCTATCACTGCGATAGCGGTTATTCGATGCACACCCCAAAAGTGTGCGAAAAACGCCACCGAGTAACGGTGGCGTTTTTTTGTTGCCTGGTGGTTGACACCCCTTGATTGTGTATTATAATTCAATTGATTCAATGGCCTGGCGGCTTCAGCAACCGCCTACGTGTGTAACAAGGATGAAGTAGGTTCATCCCCCTGTATGACAATTTATGGTTTCCAGGAATTGGCACAATAGAAAGCCAGTTTAGTCGTTTCTACGTAAATCGGCCGTTGTGGGTGAGCGATTTGTGTATCCCAAGAGGAAATTGAAATTTTATGTGACGCAGCAGTTTGGGCGTGTGCCAATACGGCCGTCTACCCGGTGGCGCATTGGTATTCGTGATATGTTTTGCTGCCGATATTGCGGGCGGTGGGCATTGCCCTGGGTGGAGCCTAAACCGGAAATTGACCATGTGGTTCCCTGGTCATGGGGCGGCAGGAATTGGGGCAACCTGGTGTGGGCGTGCCGGGTGTGTAACCAGCGCAAAGGGGCGCAGGTGTGGAGACCCCGGCCGTTGGCCTGGTGGCAACGGGTGTTGGATGGGTTGCTGATGGTGGTTTATGACTGGCCCAGGTGGGAAGATTTCAAACGTGGAGGTGGGAAATGACATTTGTTCTGGTTGTTATGGCGTTTCTGGTAGCAGGATACATTATGATGCGGATACGGCCGAATGGCCCGCTGTCGGTCATTTGGTCTATTTCGGGGTATGTGGTGGGGTTTGTGTTGGTGATTACGATTATCAATAATGTATTGCCTGGTTATTTTGTCTCCTCTATGCCATCGTTTGAGGAGAATTGGGCACCTGTTTGGGATGAAGCGGCGGGGACGGGGAATGGGGCGATTGAGGCTATCAATTCGGCGGTTGGGTTGGACATTCCACACCTGCCCGGTGAGGAATTGGTAGAGGTTCAGACACCAGCTATGCCGGTGGTTGTGGCTGATGTGGTATTGCCCACTGCAACCATGCAGCCAACCCCCTCGCCTATTGCCTCGCCTGTTGCCACAATAACTGCCACGATAATGCAGGCGGTGATCACCCCAATAGCTTTCGTTGCCACTCCCACTCCTGCGGTATTGCCTGCCTATTATGGGGTATTGCCTACCTATTATAATGACCTGCTGGCGGCCGAGGCCAATGGCGACCGCCTGGCAGGTAGGGCGGCTATTGCCAGTATTTTTGTGGTGGATTTGAATGACCCAACGGCTACCCAGGCGCAATTTGAGATTGATACGGCCGAACTACGGTTGCTCAAATATAGCCAATTGGCTGGGATACCGACATCCTGGCGAATTGACCTGACCCGCCAGCAGCAGGTTTTTAATGCGCTACTGGGGGGCACGTACCGGGTGGTGGCGGTGAACGATGAGGGGTGGTTGTCTTGCGGCAAGGTGGCAACGGTGCAGGATATTACCCCTGGCTGGACGTACAGCGCGACGTTTCAGGTGGTGCGTTGTTACCTGAGCCAGTGGCGGGCGGAGGATGTGGGGAGTGTGTTTACGGTGGAGCCGTAGGACGGTGGGCGGTGGACAGTGAACGGTGAACAGTGAACGGTGAACGGTGGACAGTGGACGGTGGACGGTGGGCAGGTAGGTGTGGTATGAATCTGTGGGATTTTTTGCAACGGCAACAAGTGAAGGCGACGGATATGGTGGTGGGCGGGGTGGCAACTGTGGGGCTGACTGCCTGGGGGACGTATGAGGTGATAGCGCGCAATTTTGGTTATGCTGATGCGCCCCTGATGACGGCGGTGGCTTGCTGTGGTACACCCCTGGCTGTGGCGGCTGGCGGGGTGTGGGTGCGGCGACGGCTGCGTGGGGGGCTGCGGTTTGTGCGTTGGGAGGAACTGCGGCGATGGGTATATGGGGCGGAAACGGCCGAATCTGGGACACCCTCTGAACAGCCAAATATCAATGGGTGGGTGAACGTGGTGCGTGGTTTGAGCCGGGCGCGGCGGCCTGTGTTGCCCATTGGCAAAACGGCCAGTGGGGCATTGGCGGCCATTGATTTTGATACCACGCATCACCATCTGATTGTCAATGGTGAGACGGGCAGTGGGAAGACGATGTATGTGTTACGGCCGTTGGCGGCGGCGGCGGCTATGTCAGGATTGTTTCAGGTGGTAATTTTGGACAAAAGCGGCCGAAATTTCCGGGTGCTGGAAGGGCATCCGAATATCCATGTGTTGCGGTATAACCATGAGAGCCTGCCAGACATTGCCAAAAGTTTGTACGAGGAGGTGATGCGTCGGGACAAGTGGCTGGCTGGGCAACCTGATAACCCCACAACGCTTGACCGGGCGCGGGCAGACCGCCGCCCGCCGCGTGTGTTGGTGATTATTGATGAATTTGCCAATGCGGCTGGGCTGCTGCGCGAGATTGATAAGGGGGCCTACGGCCGAATGACCGCCAGTTTGATACAGGTGGCGCAGGAGGGGCGGGCGATGGGGATGCACCTGTGCCTGGTGGCGCAACGGCCAGACGCGACCCAGGTCAATACGACGTTGCGGAGCCAGTTGAAAAGCCTGACGTTCCAACTGCGCGATGTGAATGATTCCCGCCTGGCTGATGCTCCCGGCGCGGAGGGGATTGGCGAGGGGCAGTTTGTCCTCAAGGGCAAAAAGGAGTACCAAACGGTGTGGGCGTTTCGGCCGTCTGATGAGGAGTTGCGCCAGGCGTTGGCGGCCGAAAGTGCTAAGGAATGCGGCGAACCCACATGGTTACACGGTTACAGACGGTTACAGACGGTTACAAACATGCCCCAAAATACCCCCAAAAATGGGTCTGTAACCGGTTACAACGGGCGGGATTTGGGAACTAATGCCTTCGCCTTCCCTGGTGAGGGGGCGGTTACAGCCATGGTTACACCCAAAACGGTTACACGGGGGGCAGAGGTGGTTACAACGGTTGTTGAACGGGAGGAACTGCTGCCCCTGCCTCACCGGGACGAGGTGGCGGAGAGGCTGTTGGCGGATAAACGGCCGTCGCTGGTTCAGGGGATGACGGTTGGACAGGTGCAGTTGGCGGCGTTGTGCCTGCTGTCGGGGGAGCGTATTACTCCGACGTGTTACCGGGTGTTTGGTGGGAAGAATGACCGTTACCAGGAACGGATCAAGATGGTGCAGGCGATGTTGCAGAGTAATATGGGGTTTCAGGTTTTGAGTTCGTAGTTTTGAGTTTTGAGTTGAAGATGGTGGGAAAGTTTTTGCGGGGAGTGCGTCTGGCGGTGGTGGATGCACTCCTTTTTATTTGGCTGGTGATGCAACTGGTGGGGAACCAGGCAACGGCTGATTGTGCAGAGAATGGGACGCGGATGGACGCGGATGGACGCGGATTGGGGTGTGTGTTGTTTTCTGCAACATATGGGGAGCTAATTGCCCAGGCGGCTATCCGGCATGGGTTGGAGCCTGCTTTGCTGGCGGGGTTGGTGCAGGTGGAGAGTGGATTTAATCCTGCGGCTGTGTCAGGGGCGGGGGCGATGGGGCTGACACAGATTATGCCGGAGACGGCCAGGGAGTTGGGGCTGGAACGGCCGTTTGATGCAGGCGAAAATCTAGACGCGGGGGCGCGGTATCTGGCCTGGTTGATTGGGTATTTTGAGGGGGATGTGGAGCGGGCGTTGATGGCGTATCATGGCGGGCCGGGGCGGGTGGCGGCGGGGTTGGAACGGCCGATTGATGTGCAGTATGCGGCGGATGTGTTGGGGGAAGCGGTCGGCTATCGGCAATTAGCTGTCAGCTATCAGCCGTCAGCTATTAGCTATCAGTTGCCGTATGCGGTGGGGGAGCGGGTGGTGATGACGCAGGGTTGGCATGGGTTGGCGGGCT
>CAZPEJ010000460.1:0-4533 GCA_964585465.1 uncultured Ardenticatenaceae bacterium | reverse complement strand
GAGGGTTTGTTGAATCTGGCGCATTTTTTGCGCCAGTGTCTGTAATTCGCTCTGGCTCTGGTTCAAAATATGTTGGGTTCGTTGTGGCTCGCCGGGTAGGTAATTGGCTCCAGTTTGTAAGTGCAAGGATAAACGGCCGAATGCAGGTATGACGTAATCGTGTAAATCTTGGGCTAGTTGACGGCGGGTGTTTTCCTGGATTTGCAGCAGTTGGCGGTCGGCCATCCGTAATTGGTCGCTTTGTTGGGCATTGTAAAGAAATAATGTGGCCTGTTGCCCCATCAGTTGCAAAGTTCCCAGGTCGCGTTCGTCAAAAACGGCCGTATCCCACCGTTTGCCTAGCCCCATAAATCCCAATAACTGATCAGCGGTGCGAAGGGGAATGAGAAGGGGGATATGTGGGTATAACGGCCGTAACCAGGCCACTCCCTCCGATTGCACCCGAATTAAAGATAAAACCAAATCGGGGGGTGGTTTTAACCAGGCTGGTAAACTGTTCGACCATTGCCCATGGGTAGCCTGCAACTGGAAACCATCCCCTTCTTTGAGCCAGAACCCACTCTGCTCCAAAGCCAACTCCTGGCACAACACCTGCGCCATATTTTGTGCCAGTTGTTGTTTACGTTGGTATGGCCGGGCCACTAACGTCTGCCCAATTTGTTGAATCGCGTAATACCCAATCCGTTGCCAGTGGAATAAACGGCCGAGCCATCCCCACCACTGGCTTTGTAACCCCCACACCAGGCTGACAACCAGCAACAAAACAAAAAAAATAAGGGTTGGTGGCACAGCCAGGGATTGTGCCAGTTGGGGCGATTGTTGGAACAGAACGATGGCTCCTACATTGGCCCCCAGGCCACTTAACGCTAGCAGCAACACCAACAATAACCATTGGGTGGCCCCAGGAAAAGTATGGTAACGTAAGGTGAGCGCCGCAAAAGCAAAAGGGAGAGCCAGAACAAAGAAGCGCAAATCAGCCAGTTGTGCCATGACTTTAAGGAATTGAGATTGAATATTGCCGCCATTGAGGGCTAACCAGATAGCGGGTGAAGCCACCAGGATGCTGGCCAGCAAAATGCTGGTTTCCCGTTTTACTCTGGGGTTTTGCCTTGCCATTAACCATTCCCCCAACAGACGAAGACTCAACACGACAAACCCTAAAATGCCTAAAACGGTATAGCTGTAAAACCACAGTTTGTCTGCCATGTCTGTGAAGGGGGAAAACCCTCTTTGCCACAGATGAATGTGAACCAGGATATAAATGAGACTGAGGCAGGCAAGAAATACATACAAGGAACGCCATGCCCACGACCAGGGTTTGTACCAAAGCGGCCGTTCAAAGGGAAAGTAGTAACTGAGGTGAATTAAGATAATGCCAGTTGTGGTGGCAGTGAGTTGTACACCTGTGTTTAAGATTTGGTGTTGCCACTGGTATTCAAACAAACCCACTCGATTGCCCAATAACAACAAAGCTAGTTGGGCTAACAAGATAACGGTCAATTTTTGTGCCATGGTGCCAGCCGCCGCCCGATAAAGTATCCAGGCCAACAACCAGAGGCAAATGGCGGCGATGATGGGGGAAAGGGTGAGGTCTATGACGTGTCGCCAGCTAAATGAGATAAGGGGAGGATGGAAAGTTAGGGGTTGGCCGTTGCGCCGAATTTCGACGGTGACACTGGTTTGCCCGGCGGCTCTGGCCTGTTCGTAAATGGCTGGTTCATTTACCATCTGGTTGATGCCTTCAAATGGCACACCTTCAATGGAAGCTAAGGTGTCATCTACGGCGATGTCTTGGTCACTGATGCCCCACCACCAGGTAGGGGTGTAACGAGCGACGTTTATTTTGTGTCCAAAGAAGCTGTGGTAAGTGAGGAAGCCAGGAAACGGCCGTTCCACTCCTGCTGCCAGGTTCAGCCAACACAATACACCCCAAATAATTGTTACCACCAGGTAAAGCCCTACCCTATCCAGCTTAAACTGTTTGGTACTCTTCAAGAATAACTGCTCAGTGATGCGGTGTTTTAATTTCCAATTGCCCATGTGGGTTTGTGTTGAAAACATCGCATATCTTTACAACGGCCTAATAAACTTCATCGTGTGTGCCCATCGTCAAGAGAAGTACTTCCTGTTCGCCGGACTCGCGATTTTCAACAAAATCAAAAAGGTCTAGATAAGGGTTCTCAATCTTCTAACTCCGCCATTAAATCGGCTACAGAGCCACGCTTAAAGTCTCCAGTTTGGTAATCTTGATATGCCTCTTTAATTTCTAAGACCAATTCACCCCGCCGTTTTTGTGCCAATCGCCGCTGCACAATTTCTATAAATAACGATTGGTCTTTTAATGACCACGTCTCTACAATTTCCAGCACGTCTTGAAATCGGTATGATATTGCTTCACTCATTTTGATCAACCTATTGCCACAATATGACCTTTTGGGAGTTCAGTATTAATTTTTACGATTTACCAGAGATATATACCCATCCTACCATAATTGAGCCGGGTGGGGAATTCTCTCTAATCATTTATAGGAGTGCCGAATGTCATCTAATAGACAGGCTTTAACCAGAATGGGCAACGGCCGTAAATCGACCTCTGCCTCTCGCATATCTGCTAACCCCAACTTGCGGTAAATCTGGGTAATGTGGTTTTCTATACTGCCTTTGGTTAAGTACAATCGTTGGGCGATTGCTTCTGGAGTGTAGGAAGTTGCCAGTAACCAGGCAATATCCTGTTCACGGGGTGTCAACTGGGGTAATTGGTTGAGGGTGTGTTCGACCCAGGGGAGTTCATCCCGGCCGATCTGTTTTTTAACGGCCGTTTCCACGACCATCCGATTCACTGCTTCCGGTGGTAAAAAGGTTCGCCCCGCCTGCACCTGTTTCAACACCATTGGCAAACGGGACATCTCACCCCCTTTATGCAAAAAAGCCACGCTTCGCATAAAATGTTGTGCCAGGTCAATGACCTCCCGCTCGAATCTGGCATGAGCCGATAACACCACCACCCCCATGGTGGGAAAAGCTTCTTTGAGTTTCAACGCCAGAGTGATTCCGTGCGGCTGTTGCGGAATGCCTTTTTCCTGTTCATCGGCTGGCAAGAGGATGTCCAGGATGGCAAGGGGAAACGGCCGTTCCTGTGCCCTTTGCCAGCCCGATGCTGCATTTCCCGCCTGTTCAGTGCAAAAATGTAAAGATTCCAGGTAAGCACAAACCCCTTGCCTGGTAAACGCGTCATCATCTACCACTAAAATGTCCATACCCAGGTTCGCCCCTTTCCTTGTCACATGCCAGGAAGCCGTTAAAGTGTCCTGATACTCCACTGGTTCACCAAATTGATGAGATTCCTCACCCCTATTTTAGGAGAAATCCCACGCTCTGACCATCGTTAAACAGCTATCATACCTGTTGCCAGTGAGTGTGTTGTCTCAACTGGGTTGTGATGTCACCAAATAAGTATCGTTCAAATGGATAGAGGAGTCCTATGAAAACATTTAGACGCAGCTTCATCGTATTCATTGCCACAATTGTAAGTATTGGGTTGGTCATTTATATCTTGACCCAATTCAATATGGTTGTGCAGGCAGCCCCAGCAAGTGAATTAGACGTTTGTGCAACTTGTCCTTATACCACCATACAAACGGCCGTTAACGCCGCCAACCCTGGTGACACCATCCGCGTGGCCCAGGGAACCTACCAGGATGTTGTCACCGCCACTGGCCTACTCACCACCACCGTCCTGATTACAAAAGATTTAACCCTCATTGGCGGTTACAGCCCCGACTTTCAAATTCATGACCCTGCAACCTACGAAACCATCATAGACGGTCAAAACATCGCCAAAGGCTTCTACGTTTTTGGAGCCACTGCCCATATTGAAGGTTTCATTATTATCAACGGCCTCAGTCAAGGCATATTGGTTCGGGTAGATTTTAATAACAACCCGGCCAATGCCACCATCTTTAACAACCATATTCATGACAATCCTGGCAGCGGCATCGTTTTCTATCAGGCTCAGGGAGAAGTTCGTAGTAACAGGCTGGCCGCTAATGCGTGGGAAGGCATCGCGCTTTTGGAGGCCACGGCGACCATCACCCATAACACCATCATCTACAACAATCTGGGTGGAATTTGGGCTGGTAATTCGCTGGCTACCATTGCCCATAATGAAATTATATCCAACACGGCCGAAGGTGGTGGGGGTCTTACGCTGGATGATCTCACCCAATTTACCGTAACCCATAACACCATTGCTAACAATCAGGCGCAGCTCTATGGGGGGGGTGGGATTGCTATTTTTGATGGGGCCACTGGTGCCATTACTTTTAATGAAATAACAGATAATCAGAGTGATGCCTGCTGCGGCGGTGGAGTCACTGCCTATGCCAATGGCAATTTAACCCTTTCAAACAACACCATTACAGGAAACCATTCACAAAATGGGGCAGGCGGTTTAGATTTTAATCCCGACGACAACACATTCAGTACAGTTACGTTCATCACCATTACCAGCAATCTCATTCAAGAGAATGTAGG
>CAZPEJ010000459.1:0-4538 GCA_964585465.1 uncultured Ardenticatenaceae bacterium | reverse complement strand
CTAATCGCTTCAGCTTTTTTCTTCTCGCGGGCCGCTTCCAACCGCTCAAAAGCAGCCAACGCCTGCTGCAAAAGTGGCTCTCCCCGGCCGATTTCCCCCCCATTCAGATAATCTTCCGCCAAAGCCATCTGGCTTCTGGCAAGTTCATATGAATCCTGATCCGTCAACAACGTGACACTATGCTGAAAAGCGGCCGTTGCCTCCTCCGGTTTTGCCAGAGCATGGCAGATCGCCCCTTTCACCCGCCAGCACACCCCTTCCTCGGTAATATCCTGCCCTTCATTAGCAAGTTGTAACGCCTGCTCAACGGCCGTTAATGCCTCCACCAACTCCCCTTGCCCCAACGCCACCTCCGCCTGAAACCGGATCAACGTCGAACGCAAAAATTGTAACTGCAACTGTTCACACAACACCCGCGCCCGCGCCAACGTAACCGCCGCCGCCGCAAACTGCTCATTCACCACCTGCAACTCCGCTAAAGTAGACTTTACCAACGCTTCCACCTCAGATAACTGATGCTGGTTTGCCAGGTCGGTCGCCTTCATCAGATGGTTCATCATCTCATCATCCTGACCCAGGCGGAAATAAAACTTAGCCAGGTTGTGGTACAGCCCACTCTGGCTAAACGTATCCCCCATCTGTTGATACAAATGTAACGCCTTGCGGCCATAATCAATCGCCCGCTTCAACCTCCCTTGACGTTCATAATTATTACCAATGTTCAACCACAAAGTAGCCAGACGACGATAATCACTCAGCTGTTGCGCCTGGGGAACTGCCTGCTCAAAGTAATGGAGACTTTCGGCCGTTTGCCCACGCAAATAAGCAATCACCCCCATGATATTTAGCCCATTGATACGCGCCGAAGTAGATTGAAACGGCAAAAGAGATAACCCGATTTCCGCATCCCGCACAGCTTCATCCAGCCGCCCCATACGCCCCACCAAACCCGCCATCTGGGTCAACAAATACCCCCGCTGGTGTTGCGCCGCCTCCAATGTCAACGGCTCCAGAAGCGAAATCCCTTGTTGCAACCAGGTCAACGCCGATTGACGATCTTGTTGCATCGCCAGCTGACTCAAAAAATCACACACTTGGGAGTGTTGAATCAAGGTAGGTGGGTCTGGGGGAAGCTCCTGGAGAATTTGCAACGCCTGATGCAACAACGGTTTTGCCGCCTCAAAATCTGCCTGGCGCACTGCAAACGCCCCTAAATTGGCTAAAATGTTTGCTTTTGCCAGCGGAGATTGGAGATACTCCACACTTTCCCTGGCTCTAGAAAGGATTTGTCTGGCCTGGTTCCAATGCCCGCGCACATCCATAAAACCAACCATGCCCAAAAAGTTGCGGGTGAGGGCCAGAGCGGTGCTAACCACCGAAGCCCACTGCTGGTAATGATAGGCCCACTCCACAGCCCCCAAAATGTTCAACCACTCCAGGTCTAAGACCGTATAACCATCTGGATAGCTATACCGTTCGGCCAGGCTGGTGAAGTATTTGACAGCCTGCCAGCGCAACATCTCCAGACCCGTACCCAACTTTTGGCGGGCAAATGTTTTGAGCAGGGGGTGAAGACGGTAACGGTTGGTATCTTGGGTTGGCACGGGGGTTAAGTCGTCTCGCTCTCCCAAACCTATTTCTAACAGGGAGAGTGACCGCAAACGGCCGATATCTATTTTTACTCTGGCTAATGGCAATCGCAGGATAGCTGCCACCGCTTCACTGTTAAAATCTGGCCCATCAAAAACGGCCAGAGCGGTAAACACCTGTTGCACCGCCGGAGGCAAGGCACGGTAACTTAATTCAAAGGAAGCCATCACACTACGGTCAGCATCCTCCCAATCAGTCAAACTTTCCAGGCCCGTTTCCTGGTCTTGCAGCAACACCGCATACTCCGACAGTTGCAAGTCAGAAGCCTCATTCAAATAACCCGCCACAATGCCCAAAGCCAACGGCAACCCACCAACCTGTTCGGTAATTTGTTGGGCTGCGGCTTTATCGGCCGTTACCCGTTCCACCCCAATCGCTTCTTCCAAGAAAGCCACCCCTTGTGAACGGGAAAAGGGGGCCAGTTCCACCAGGGCAGCCCCCAAACTGGTCAACATCTTGCGGTTGCGTGTGGTAATGATGATTCGGTTTTCCTGGTTGTTGGGTAACAAATGTTTCAGCTGTTCGCTATCCTCGGCACTGTCCAGGATGATCAGCACTTTTTTCTGCGCCAGAATGTCATGAACGACCTTGGCGGTGTGGGAAACGGCCGTACTTTGCCCAATGGTTTCGGCCCGGCCGAAGGCAGCCGCAAAACTAATCAAAATCGCCTCTGGAGTCGAGCTATCGAGTTGTCCCCACAAAACCCCATCCGGGAACTGGTCGCGCAACTCATGGGCCAGGTGAACCGCAACGGCCGTTTTCCCCACCCCACCTAACCCCACCAACCCCACCACCTTATTGCCAGCCTCCAACAACTGTTTTAATTCCTCTACCCGATCCCCCCGGTTCACAAAATGGGGCAATAACCCAGGGGCTTGAAACGGCACCGGAATTGTGCTAGTCAGAGGTGTTACCACTCGTCGAGTATTTACCTCAACGGGTGGGGTCGCAGGCAAAGGGGCGATTGCCGACATACCGGCAGCAGGTAACCCAAATGCCTTGTTTAACAAGCGGATAAACTCACCCGCTCCCGGCCGTTGCATCGGTTCTCTGGATAACATTCGTTCCAACAACAAATCACACGCCAGGGGCAAATCGGGGCGGTAGTCGCTGAGGTGAGGCGGAGAGTCATGAAACTGTTTGTAAAAAACTTGTATCGCGGAAGGGGCCATAAACGGCCGTTTCCCCGTCAACATCTCAAACAACATCACCCCCAACGAATACATATCACTGCTGCCATCCAGGGCCGTACTATTGATTTGTTCGGGACTCATATACCCTGGTGTGCCCAAAGCCGAACCAGGATTGGTTAAATCACTATCCTCCGCCAGATGCACAATACCAAAATCAGAGAGGTACGCCTCATCATACAAATCAAAAAGCACATTACTCGGTTTCACATCCCGATGAGTAATACCCCGCCTGTGGGCAGCATCCAACGCCTGGGCAACTCGCACCGCCACCCGAACAGCCTCCGAAACCGGGAAATTTCCTGCTTTGAGCCTGGCATCCAACCCTCCACCCATCATCAAACGCATCACCAGGAACGGTGTATTGCCTTCCTTGCTGTAATCATACACCGGCACAATGGCCGGATGCTCCAACGCGGCAATCGTTTTTGCCTCCCGTTCAAACCGTTGGCGCAAAACAGCCTGCGTCAACAGCTGATAAGGCAATACCTTAATTGCTACTTCCCGTTCAAAATGTGGGTCGTGAGCCAGGTAAACCGTTGCCATACCGCCCCGGCCTAGCTCCTTTGTAACCTCATAACGGCCGATTTTCTGGGGAGTCATATATCCTCCTGAACAATTGGGCACTTACCGAGACCAATTATACCGTTCTACCATGCTTTGGGAACAGCAAAACGACCCGAAAAATAAGTTCCGGCATAGCCAATATGGAGGAAAGTCATTAAATTTGGGTGAGTCCTGCGGATTTGATGGGGTTTGCCGTGAAACGTAAAACGTGAATTGCTGATTACCAAAGAGCCATTTGGGTTTAACAACCTGTCAGAGAACGACAAAATAACACGCAGATAAGGCCAAAAAAATCCGCGAAAATCCGCTACACCCGCGTCATCCGCGTTCCATTACAACTTTTCCGACAAACGGCTAGTACAGGTTTCCGTAAGTTCTCATCAGGTTTTTGAAGCTACCTTTCCTCTGGTAATTCCCTACTGATTACTGGACACTGATTACTGGGTACTGATCCTAGAGTGGGTAGAATAACTTTTGTGCCAGGTGAACAGCCCCCCATAACCCGGCGTTGTAAGTGGCAGGCAGCAGCACCACTTTTTCCGTCGCAAACAACACCCCCAGACTCGACTGCTCCTGCAACTGCCGCAAAACCTGTAGAAGTGGCTGCCAAAATGCCTCCCCAATCGCTGTCACCCCCCCGCCCAACACCACTTTTTCTACATCATAGGTCAAAATCAACCATTGAATCGCTCGCCCCAAATAGTCAGCCACCCGGCCGACAATGTGTTGAGCAGCCGTATTTCCCGCTTCAGCAGCCTGGTAGACGTGGTAAGCCGTCCAGGTGGGGTCATTGGCAGGAAAAAGGTTAGCCGCGACAGCCTGTTGCATGATGCCGCGCCCACCAATAATGGTTTCCAGGCAGCCTCGCGCCCCACAATTGCACAAGTCCCCCAACGGCTCTACCATCATGTGCCCAATTTCCCCAGCCATGCCGCTGATGCCCCGGTGTAAACGGCCGTTTAACACCACCCCAGCCCCCACCCCAGTGCCAATGTTGACAAAAGCCATATCCCGCACCACCCCCTGCCCCTGCACATAGTCATAAGCCCCCAACGTGGCAGCACGAGCATCATTTTCTAAAACACAAGGCGTACCAAATTCGGCCGTAATGTGTTGGCGCAAGGGGTAATC
>CAZPEJ010000458.1:0-4541 GCA_964585465.1 uncultured Ardenticatenaceae bacterium | reverse complement strand
TGGAGTCATCGGTAAACGGCCGTATTTCCTGAATCGTGCGCCGTATCTGGTCTGGGTTACCCAACCCGGCCGAGTCTGCCAGCGACAACTCATCTATGCCCATTGCCAAAAAACGACGGCACAGATTCACCACCTTGCCCCGGTCAATCACCCCTTCATACGCACAGCCAAAAGCTGTTTGCACCCCCGCCCGCACCCGCATTCCCCAGACGCGCGCCTGCTGCACCATCTCCGCCATCCGCGCCATGCCCTCTTCAATGGAGGAGTTGGCATTTTTCCGGCTCAGGGTTTCGCTGGCTGGCACACCCATGTCTACATGTTTCAAGCCAGCACGATAGGCCCGTTCCAGCCCGCGCAGGTTCAACACCAGCCCGTTGTACTGCACACCGTCCAGTTGGGGCAGTTGGGCACACACAGCTTCGGCATCCGCCATTTGTGGCACCAGCTGAGGGTTGACAAAAGAAGTCACCTGGATACGTTTCAGCCCGGCCGCCGCCAATTGGCGAATCATCTCTACCTTCATCTCGGTAGGCACAAACTTTTCGCGGGTTTGCAGGCCGTCACGCGGGCCAACTTCAATCAATTTGGCCGTTTGTGGCAGGGTGGGGATGTCCAGGGCTTCGCTGCGCCGCCAGAGCCGGTCGTGATAGAGCAAGGGGTTTCCCGACTCGCCGGTGTATAAATCTTGCACCTGGCCCACAAAAATGGTGTGGTCGCCTCCTTCATACATAGCCCAGACGGTGCAATCCAGCCAGGCCAGGGTATTGGGCAGAATGGGGCAGCCAGTAACGGCCGTTTTTGTCTCCAATCCAGCAAACCTGTCCACCACCTCCGGCCGCATTCCGGCAAACACCATTCCCAGTTCACGCTGTGCCTGCCCCAAAATGTTGACCGCAAACACACCCGAATCCATTATCACCTTGTGTGTAAACAGCTTCTTGCTCAAACTAACCAGCACCAGCGGCGGCTCCACACTCAAACTGCTAAAGGAACTGGCTGTGATACCAATGGGTTTGCCCTGAAAAATGGTGGTGACAACAGTCACACCGGTAGCAAATTGGGACATGGCTTGTTTGAACTGGTTATGGTTGATGGTCATCGTGTCAGACATATAACATATTCCGGTCTTCGCAAGATGTACTATCCCCCGTTAAACAAATCCCGCTTGTTAAACCGGGCGGTTAAAAACTTCCAGGTAACTTTGCCGGGGGTGAGCCATTCAAAGCTGGCACCTGATTGGGTGTTGTTTAATACTTTATCAGCCAACCAGGGGGTAACAGTTTCTACTTTTTCGCCCAGGATGTTAAAAATGCGTTTGGCCTGCTCAAAACCGGCGGGGTCATCCTGGTACTGTTCGCTGAGGAAGTCGGTAATGACAATGCCGGGGCTGAGGGAGCTAACTTGAACCGGGGTGTTTTTGGTTTCGGCGGTGAGGGAGCGGGTGAGAAACCGCAAAGCACTTTTGCTGCTGCCATAGACGGAGATGCCAGCCCGGATTCGGCCGTTACTGCCAAACCCTTCCATGTTGTACAGATGCCCGTGCCCTTGTTGGGTCATCCGGCTAATGGCTACCTGGGAGCCAAAAATAACCCCTTTGAGGTTGATGTCTACGACCCGGTCAATGGTGTTTTGGGGCAACTCCCACACCATTTTCATGGGGTGGCCCACACCCGCGTTGTTGATCCAGATGTCAACGGTGCCGAAATGGGAAACGGCCGTTTGCCACAATGCCTCATGGGTAACCACCTGGCTCACGTCTCCAGCCTGCCCGGCTAATCGGCCAGGGCCAACTTTTTGTTCCAATGATTGGATGGCCTGCGAAACGTTGTCAGAAGAACGGCCGTTTACCGTTACCCGGCACCCCCGCGCCAAAAACGCCTCCGCCAATCCATACCCAATGCCTCGTGTGCTACCTGTTATGACAATTGATTTCATAATAAACTCAATGACGCATGCCGTTACGCCATACGTTAATAATTCGCCGCCAACACCACCCGACCAGGCTCCCAGGTCAACAATCCAAACGTCATATATTGCCGTTTGTCGCCTGCTAGCCAATCCCACACAATACTCATGGTGTACTGGTCGTCAATCAAAAACTCACGCCCGCGAATCTTTAGGGATTCAGCAAAAAAGTGTTGCGAGGTATACAACGCCCGGCCGTAAGCAATGCTGTTCCCATGGACATCTGGCCCTTCAAAGGTATGGCGCACCCCGTTCCGCGCTCTTTGGAAGGCAAAACTGCGGTTGATCACCCCGCTGATGTCCACTTTTACCGCTGCCCGCAACAGCGTCAGAGGGGTATACTCAATGGTCACCTGGTTCACCCCTACTAACACTTGCCCGGCATTAAACACCTGCATCTCCCCACGCCAGCAACCCGCCTGTTTCATCGGCAATACATGGGGTTTTGGCCCGTCCAGCCGTTCCTGGGTGGTGAAAGCATCAATGCGGCTTTTCGTTTCCGGGTTGGTGTGGTAGTCGTAGGCCACTTTGTACACGCCGTTAAACACACCGTTGAGGGTGGGGCCATCGTATAACAGCGAGGAGTATGCCTGCGTCTGGCCGTCTGGCAACACATGAACCATCGTGCGTAAATCGCTCGTCCAGCCAGGGGAGTAGTAGTGGGCATCTACCAAAGCTCCAAAAGGGTGCCCAGCCCCAATGAAGTCTGGCCCCATGTAAATGCGGTTGCTGCCCTGATCCAACACGCCAAAAGCGAATGCAGTGGCCTCGAACCGCGCCCGCAACGGCCCCACCGCATCCAAATGGGTGTCCATCGTATAGGTCACACGGTCGCCTTCAAAGGAGCTTTCGCGGTATACCTTGTTGTAACCGACATGGTTGCCTTCAGGGTCAAAAATGGAGGGCATTCCGTGCCATTCGCCGGTGATGCGCTCTTGCCAGGAGGAGGGGTTTTGTGTCGTCATGGGTTTTTGATGTGTATGGCGTGTGGCATTTTCTGACGCAATACGCCATATCTCCTTAAATTTCTTGGTTACGCAGCAATGCCTGTAGCTGCAAACTTACTTCTGCCCCCAGCAGCCGATCCATTTGCCCCCAAACGGGGTCTACCTGGGGGTTGAAGATGGCGGCCCGGTTGCGCTGGTCGCGGCTGGCAAAGTTGGGGTGGTCGAGGGAGGAAACGGCCGTTTCCGACACCCCCTGCTCTAACAATTGGAACCAGTGGGACAGGTATAACGCCACATGTTCATCAATTTGGGCAAAGGCTTCGGCGGTGGCGCGGTAGGCCAACATCCAGGGGGACATAATGGCATATTGGCGTGGGGAGAGGTGGGCTGGGGTGAGACCGGGAATCTCTTTGGCGGAGGTGAAAACGGCCGTTAATGGTTGGAACACCTCATTCAAATAGGCCAGGTTGGCCCCCAAATCCACACGCGGAATCAAATCCAGGTGAAAAGCAAAGTGCGGCCCGGCCAGCACCGAATCCAACGTAAAGTGGGGCAACGGGCTATCCGGGGCGGTGAAAGCAAAAATCATGTGCGAATCCAGGCCAATGGGTGGCACCGCCAGCCCGATATACACCATTTTGTGAACCGGCCCGCCAGAAAAAAGGCGTACCTGCCCCACTGGCGCGGGTGACATAGGTGAGTATAACGTCTGGTAGGGCGCACCATGCTCCACCAACGCAAAACGCTCAATCAGTTGTTGTAAGGTTTTGTGGCTCAGGGTTTGTGCTTGGGACATGTTTTTAGGGGGTATGGCGTAAAAATAGAATACGCCATACACAATACTACATCTCTTCTTCTATCGCTCGCCGCTCAGAACGAGTGAGGCGGCCGGGGCGGCGCAGCCGGTTATCATCATCTTCTTGCCCCTTTATTGGCACTTCTCGCATCACCCAGGCATTTGCCAGTTCGGGAATCTCGCGGCGGGCAGGCGAAGGAATGACGACTGCTTGATAGTTGGCATAGTCGGCACGAATGCGGTGCATATCAATACCCCAGCCCATATCCAGGTATTTGTTGCGGGTTTTGCGGAAAGCCACCTGAATGGCATCTGATTTTACATGTAATTCGGCCGCCAGGTCATAGGGTAACAGTTCCGGCCGTTGCGCCCGCACCATCGGGTTGTCTTCGTTAAAAATCTTGACAACCCGCCGCGCCGCGTCGCGGTCGGCCCAATTTCCCTTGAAAAAGTCGCGTAATAGCTGCCATTTGGTAATGGTTTTATTTTCGTTGACCGGGACGTGGGCATTAAACAGCCGCTGTTTGCCAAACGGCAGTTCCACCACCAGCAGGGTCACGTTAGGCATCCACCAGGTATTAGACACTCTTACCGGGGGTTGGGTTTTGTTTTTGGTATACAAACTGCGCCATAACCCTCTGGCTGGTTTGGGTTTGAAGGAGATGGTGGCAGAGGCGGAAAGGTCGCTGAGGTAGTTGACCTCGTAATCTTCTACTTCTGGTTCGTCCCGATTGCCAAAAGAGCCGCCGTGTACCCAGGCTCCATGGGCAAAATCTATGCCGTTTTCCAGGGCGCGGGCATAATGCACATCCCACTCATAAATGCCGTTGATG
>CAZPEJ010000457.1:0-4545 GCA_964585465.1 uncultured Ardenticatenaceae bacterium | reverse complement strand
ATTAGAGATTGACCAATCTCTAATCTCCAATCTCACAATAAAAGTGTCAGTTTATGATCTCTGTAAGTATATTTAATCTGCATTTCTTAATTCGTGGTTAAATCAAACTAACGGAGGTGTCTATGAAAAAAAGGTATCAAACGTTTTTCTGGTTAGTTTTTCTACCCGTGTTGCTGCTGGTGGCCTGCGGCGGCAGCACAGCCGAGCCACCTGCCCAACCCCCAGAATCGGCCGTTCAGCCCGTAGAGAGTGAACCAGTCCAACAGGCAGTCCCCACAGAGGTACCACCAACGGCCGAAGCCGAAATAATGCCGGTAGCAGCCAAACCCCAGCTCATTGAATTTTACGCAGATTGGTGACCGACCTGCCAGCGAATGCAACCCATCGTGCATGGGTTAGAAAATACGTATGGTGAACAAATCGAGTTTGTAAAATATAACATTGATGACCCCAACAGCGATGCCGCCAAAGAGCAGTATGGTTTTCGTTATCAACCCTATTTCATTTTGTTGAATGGTAATGGCGAAATTGTCAGCCAGTGGAACGGAGCAGTAACGGCCGACGAATTTGAGCAGGCATTTGCCGGAGTTTTACAGAATTAAACTTGCGGCAGTCTTTTGGACTGCCGCAAGCTAACCTTGTTTATTTTGTCTTCGTTAATCCTGTAGGGACATAAGTAGGTGGCGGGGAGTCACCTATATCTGGTGTGGTCTGAAAAGCAAAATCATCCAGGAACCAGTTGCTATTTAGCGACTCGTCCGTTGTTCCTTGTGCTTGCAAGGTCACACTCTGCCCTGCGTAACTGGTCAAATTAAGCACCACTTTCACCCAATTACCCGTGTTATTACTTGTACACAAGTTATAAGTAGCAATAGCTACCCCATTGATTCTAATATACCCAAAATCATATCCACAAAAATCTTCAGAAACAATCCAGTGCCAAAAGGCCATATAAGGATTAGCACTAGAGACTGTAACCAATTGTTGGATATGGGAGTTGTCGTCAAACGCCCCACCTAACCAGGCGCCCCAACTTCCGCTATGGGGTGTAATAGGATAATCGCTGCCGCCGTAAATGACCGGGAAACCACTCGAAGAGTACTCACTCCAGGCAGCATGGCCGCTTTCAAAATTACCATTGGGGATTGAACTGGGTGGTGGAGGGGGTGGTTCCGCGTGTTGCACAATGGGCAAAAAGACAAAATCGGTGAAGGTAACATCTAACGAAACCAATGCGGCATTGGCATCTACGATTCCGGTACCACAAATGAAGGCATTACAGCCACTACCACCAGGAAAGACACGGGCGGTTGTTTGTAGGGTGGATAAAACGTCGTCAGGTGCAAACCCCGGGCGCAGAGCCAAAATTAAAGAGGCCACACCTGCCACATGAGGAGCCGCCATGCTGGTGCCCTGATAAAACACATACGCATCAGCCCCTGGGGTTGTGGTGCCTGTGTTTAGCGTGGAAAGTACTCCGTCACTAGAAAGAGAATTGGTCTCCCCGCCAGGGGCACTTACCTCCACCACACTGCCAAAGTTACTGTAATAAGCCTTGTCGCCGCTCCGATCTACGGAAGCTACCGTGACGACATTATTACAATTGGCTGGGTTAAACCCTGAAGCGTCTGCATTGCTGTTGCCAGCTGCAACCACTACGGTTGCCCCAGCCCCCACCGCTGCATCAATCGCGCTTTGTGAAGTGACATCACACGCCCCAGGGCCGCCCAGGCTCAGGTTCAAGACCTTTGCTGGCGTGGCATTCGCAGGAACACCTGCCACCGACAATCCGGCTGCCCAACGAATACCATCAGCGATGTCAGAGGTATATCCACCACATGTTCCCAATACCCGAACAGCTTGAACTTTGGCCTGCCAGTTAACTCCGGCAACCCCGGCCATGTTGTTGGTAGCGGCCCCAATGGTTCCGGCCACATGGGTGCCGTGCCAGGAACTATCCGAAGGTGGGCTGCCAGGGTAACATTCGTTCAACTCTGTCCAGTCACCTGGATCAGAGGGGTCTGCATCCCGGCCGTCGCCATCGTTAGAAACGGCCGTATCTATAATCATGTCATATCCGGCTACTGTGCGCCCGGCCAGATCGGCGTGGTTGAGAATCCCGGTATCCAAAACAGCCACCACTGTTGAGGCCGAGCCGGTGGAAATGTCCCAGGCCGGTTCCAGATTCACCCCTTCAGACGTGCCAGCCGTATAACGATAATGCCACTGCTGGTTATATAGTGTGTCATTGGGTGTCAGATCAGGTGCAAGGCGCGGTATCACCAATCGTTTTTCTGCATTCAATTCCCGATCCCCAGTCGTCAAAATGGCATCTGGTTCGGCATACAAGACAATGTCCAGGGTAGCGAGACTGGTTGCAATCGTTTGTACCTCGGCAAACGGCCGTTTTGACGGCAAACGCAACACATGAGCATCACCCGACAGTGGACGAACATAGGTTAATTCAACTTCGGCCGTTCGGTTCAGCAAAGCTAACCAGTCAGGCTGCTGGGGGGCTGATGTCCCTGTTATCTCTATCCCTTCCTGAAACTTCACAATGAGCTGGTCAGTCGGTAGCGGTTGGGCAGAGGTTGATACTTCCTCTGACTGTCCACTGACTTGCAACGGAATCCATACAAACAGTAGTAAAAAGGTTGCCAACACAAGTCGTTTTTTCATGTTATTCCTCCTAGAAAGGTGGTAACCACTCAGACATGCAACGTTTTTACCTCAAGTTACCGTGCAGGTTTGCGCTAAAAACGTCGCTTGTCTCCAAAATGGTTGAGTAGTTACAAAGGGCAAATAAAACTGCCATGAAACGGTAATTTCATCTGGCAAAGAACAAAGAGCAACATGCACATAAAGAGTGTTCATCTGGTGAGGAAGATTTTACCATAAAAACCGATTTGTGGGGCATTTTTGAGGTGTGAGGTAACGAGGCGTAACGACTCAGACTATCGGAAAAGTCGCAATGGAACGCGAATGACGCAGGTTTGACAGGTTTTCGCGGATTTTTTTTCTGGTTTTACTGGTTGACTGACAGATTTAATCATTGAATGGTTACGGCAGCGGATGAAAAGCGGGTAAGCGGATAATGCTCGACGACCCATCCGTTTATCTGTTTCTATCCGTTGCCTGTAGTAGATGAAAATAACATTTGTCAGTCAACCAGGATTGGAAACTAGAGAATCTCTGGCCCGTTCTAACAAAATGTTAAGTTCGGCGGGTGAAAGGGGGCTGTTTGATTCGGTGGCATAAAAACCGGGCTGCCACAGGCTGGTGGCTTCGCCATACTCCCGCTGAATGATTTCCTCGGAGCCATTCTTAAACAGGTAGGCCACCCTCACATCATCGCGCCCAGGCGGGCAGGCAACCACCAGGTGAACCAGTTCTGTTTCGACGGAGATGAAGGTGAGTATACACCCGTTAATGCTTGCCAGTCGTTCAATCGCCCGGCGTAGGGGGATGATCAGGGTGGCGGATAGGGGGTGGAGGGGTTTCCAGGCGATGGCGTAGGAGGGGCGACGGTAGGGTTCGGCCGTTTTTGGGTCAACCAATGCCAGGGCAATCGGGAGTTTTCCTTGGATGACATCGGCTAAGGTGGGCAACACTTTTTCAGCTTGCAGCCGTAACTGGTTTAGGGGGGTTTCGGGCAAAGCGACCAGGGTGAGCAGGTAGTTCTGGCTGACTCGCCGGGTGAAGAGCAGGCAATCTCCAGGGCGGGCAGGCAGGTGGAAAAATTGCAGACGGGTCGTTTCTTGCTGCCACCCGTCGCCAACTTGCAGGGCAACGGCCGTTGCTTCGGCCTCGTTAAAGTGCCCCCAGTGGGCCAGCAGGGTGGTGCCGCGTGAAAAGACGGCTGTTTGGATGAGTTGCTCCATAGGAATTTGCTGCAAAACGGTGATTAAAACGGCCGTATCCAGATGGGGAATTGCCTTTTCGGCCGGGGTGGTTGGCGGAAATTCTGGCAACAAGGGTAAATCCAGGGCTTTTTCTAAAACAGCAAATAGATCCGCCTGGAGGTGGGATTTGAGCAATACCCCCTGCACCTGGCCGGAGTAGGTTTCGGGAATGGTTACATCGGCCGTTGGGCTGGTCAGTACCAGGCGCAAATCGGGCTGGATGGCTCGCAAGGAGCGCACAATTTTGGCTCCCTCGGCAATGGGAATAAAGGCCAGGTCTTGTTTCTGTTGCGTCAGCAGCAAACAGGCATCTTTTACAGTAGGAAAAGCGGCAATGGTAAAACGGCCGATGCCGTTTAACGCTTTCACTAGCTTCAACACAAAGGGTTTATCCGTTTCCAAAACTAATATCCGTTGAATCATAAAAGGTTTCAGGTTTCAGGTTTCAGGTTCGTTTTTCGCCCTCGCCCCTCAAAACCCGTGTCCATCCGTTCCATCTGTGCCATTCGTGGTTAAATCCCTTCCCCATAGTTTCAGGTTTCAGGCCAGGAAAAACTGTGATCCGCCGTTTTCTCCGTTTCATTCGTGGTTCATCCTGACGTTAAAAACATTCTAAAGGATGCCTGTGGTGGGGGTCAATTTG
>CAZPEJ010000456.1:2486-4550 GCA_964585465.1 uncultured Ardenticatenaceae bacterium | reverse complement strand
TCAGCGTAGGCGTTTTTTATGCTTGCGCTCTTTTTAATGGTAAATGGTCTTGCACAACAAAAAACGCTCAACAAAGCGTACACCCACTCTGACATTTTCATTTAAGCAAATGTGAAAGAGAACAGGAGATAATGGTAACGTAGTAGTTAGTGCCAGTGGTCTTAATACAACAACGAGATTTTGCAAGAGGAAGATTCATGTGCTGTTCTAATCGTAGCTGGACATAGTAGCGGCATGAATTTACCATTTAACACAGTCAAAGAAATCACATTAACCGGTAAAGATTTACAAGAATTAGCGACAAAATTAAACTGCGTTCAGTTTGAAAACAGAAGTTTTGCGAAACTCAGCCACACTGAATGGTGGGTTAATTTCACCACAAAAACTCCGGGTTTCATCTTGATTTCAGTTTAATTTCCAATCTCTCCCCAATCCCTATGTTGACGGTTGCAACGATTAACCTGCGCCATAATGCAGACCGATGGCGGGAACGGCGGCATTTATTGGTGGCGCAACTGCTAGACACGACACCTGATTTGGTGAGTTTGCAGGAGATTTTTTTCCCTATTGGGCAGGGGCACTGGCTGTGTAATCAGGTGAATGTGCGGCTGACGGGAAAATCAAATCGGCCGTATCGCTTGATCCAACGGCGCAAACGTCACCCTATCAAGGGGTATTTTGAAGGTATTGGGGTTCTTACCCGCCTGCCGGTGCTTTACGCCGACTCTGTTTCGCTGGGGTATGAGGGGCGGGTGGCTTTGCGGGTGAATGTGGAGTTGCCCACACGTCAGGTGGTGGATTTTGTGGCTACCCATCTGCACCATGTAGCCCACGATAAAGAAGCTCGCCTGGAGCAGGTGATGACGCTGACGGGTTGGTTAAGTACACGGCGGCGTATCCCCTGGCAAATTGTGGCCGGGGATTTTAACGAACTGCCCGATGGCCCGGCCGTTCGGCGCATGAAAGAGGGGTTTCGGTCGGCGTATGAGGAGAAAAACGGCCGTGATCCTCTGGCGACGTTCCCCACTGCGTTGGTATCGGTGGAGGATGGCTGGGCAGGTTGCCTGGATTATATTTTCCTTTCGCCGGGGGTGGGACAGGTCAGGTCGGCCAAAATTTTTTGTGATAAACCGGCGGCTCATGACGAGACATTGTACCCGTCGGATCATGTGGGGTTGATTGCGGAAATTGAGGGCTGAAAACGGAAAATGGGACGCGGGTTAACGCGGGTTAACGCGGATTTTTTTGTTCATTATAGTTTATCGGAAATAAAGTTACTACCGATAATGTTTATTTCAAGGCAGACCCGCGAAAACCTGCCCAATCTGCGAAATCCGCGTTCCATTCTCTCTAAAATGGGTAGTGGAAGGAGAAGATGATGGAAAATGTGCTTGGTCTGCGTTGTGTGATTTGTGGGGCGGTGTATCAGCCAACGGCCGTTGAGTATGTGTGCCCGAAACATGGTAATGAGGGTATTTTGGATGTGGTGTACGATTATGAACGCATCCAAAAGCAGTTGGCGCATGTTTCCGATGGGGCGGTTGGCAGCCGGGGGATGTTTGTTTATCGGCCGTTTTTGCCTATTGCGGCTGATACGGCCGAACCTCCCCTGGTTATTGGGGGCACCCCGCTCTATCGGGCAACCCGTTTAGCCAGGCAGTTGGATGTGGCGGAGGTATGGGTGAAGGATGACGGCCGTAATCCCACCGCCTCCTTCAAAGACCGCGCCAGTGCCCTGGCCATCATGAAAGCCCAGGAAAAGGGAGCCGAAATTGTTACCACCGCCAGCACCGGCAACGCGGCGGCTGCTCTGGCCGGGTTGGCCGCCAGTGTGGGGCAAAAAACGGTTATTTTTGTGCCAGCCGCCGCCCCACCCGCCAAAATTGCCCAACTATTGGTCTATGGGGCTACCGTTTTGCTGGTTGAAGGCACGTATGACGACGCTTTTGAGTTATGCCTGGAAGCCAGCCACGAGTTTGGCTGGTACTGCCGCAATACGGCCTATAACCCTTACATGGCTGAGGGGAAAAAGACGGTGGTGTTTGAGTTGTATGACCAGTTGGG
>CAZPEJ010000456.1:0-2386 GCA_964585465.1 uncultured Ardenticatenaceae bacterium | reverse complement strand
TCGCCCTTCGTCCCTCCTTCCCATCTTTTTGTCTCAGTTGGTGATGGGTGTATCATCAGTGGGGTGTATAAAGGGTTGCGGGATTTGGCCGGGGTGGGGCGGTTGCCGCAAATGCCCCGGTTAATGGGGGTACAGGCGGCGGGTTCCGCTTATTTGTATCAGGCGTGGGTGAATGGGGAAGATGTGTTAAACAAAGCTCCTATTCGGGCTGAAACGGTGGCGGACAGTATCAGCGCGGGTTTGCCACGAGACAGGGTGAAGGCGTTAACGGCCGTTCAGCAGACCGATGGGGCTTTCCTCAAGGTGAGTGACCAGGAAATTTTGGCAGCTATCCCTGCCCTGGCTCAAGGGTGTGGTGTTTTTGCCGAGCCTGCGGCGGCAGCGGCTTATGCCGGGTTGGTGCAGGCCAGAGCCAGCGGCCAGATTGGCCCCGAAGCCCGTGTGGTGGTGCTGGCAACGGGCAATGGCCTCAAAGATGTGGGGTCGGCTATGAAATCGGTGGGCCAGGCGATGAGGATTGAACCGAAATTAACGGCCGTTCGGCAGGTGATGAAACAGCAGGTGTGAGTTTTGCGAACATGACATGACCAAAATCGCCCTTTTGTCGGATATTCACGGAAACTCGATTGCCCTGGAAGCGGTGCTGGCAGACATTGCCACACAAGGCGAGGTAGATGGTTATTGGATTTTAGGGGATTTGGTGGCCTTGGGGCATGATCCAGTAGGAACATTGCAACGGTTGACTGCGTTACCTGCCGTTCGGTTCATTCGCGGAAATACGGATCGTTACGTTTGTACCGGAGATCGGCCGTTTCCTTCCCTTGCCGATGCCCAAAATAACCCTGACCTGATTCCCCGGCTGGCGGAAGTTGCCGGAACCTTTGCCTGGACACAAGGAATGGTAACGGCCGCTGGCTGGTTGGATTGGTTGGCACAATTACCTGTTGAACTGCATGAACAATTACCCGATGGCAGTCGCTTTTTGGGGGTTCATGCGGCTCCAGGGAATGATGATGGGGCTGGCATTCGCCCAACCACAAACCTGGCTGAATTAGAAGCATTACTTTCTGGTTGTGACGACGACTTAATCTGTGTTGGGCATACCCATGTTCCGTTAGAAAGGCGAGCAAGTGGGAAACATTTGGTTAATTTGGGTAGTGTTAGCAACCCGATTACGGCCGATTTGCGCGCCAGTTATGTGATATTAGAAGCGACACCAACACAGTACCATCTCACCTTTCGGCAAGTGGTGTATGATCGGCAGGCAGTGATTCGGGCAGTGGAACGGTTGCGGCATCCCGGGGCACGGTTTATCACGCGCCTGATGTTGGGGCAGATACGGCCGTCTTGGGCAGGGTAGCAGAACAGGAGAACAGGATGAAACTTTCTAAATGGTTACTGGGGTTAGCAGCAACGGCCGGGGTGGTTCACCTGGGGGCTAAACTATTTCTCCGACAGGTGGCACAAAACCCAGATAGTTACCCCTTGGAGGTGTTGTGTAAAGAGCCGGAAGGGGAGGAAATAACCATTACCCGGCCGGATGGCACCACCCTGCGTGTGGTGGTGGCGGGCAGTGGGCCGACGGTGCTGCTGGCGCATGGGCTGGGGGCCACGTTGCTGGAGTGGAATATCGTCTGCTCACAGTTGCGACAGCTGGGGTATCGGGTGATTGTTTTTGACCAGCGCGGACACGGCCGTTCTACTGTTGGCAGTGATGGGATTGGCTCGGCTCAGATGGCTGGGGATTACAAAGCTATTTTGGAACATTTTGACCTGCGCGATGTGATTTTGGTGGGGCATTCGATGGGTGGTTTTCTGGCAAATGTGTTGATGCTCACTTACCCAGAAGTCGCTGCACAACGGTTAAAAGGGACGGTGTTGTTTGCCACGTTTGCTGGTAATGTGTTAAAAGGTTCGCCGCAAAATCAACTGCAAATTCCTCTGATTAAAGCTGGGGCTATGGACAGAGTGATACAGTCGGATGTGTATGGTGCGTTGTTTGTGGTGTCGCTTTTGAGCAGCCAGGAGCGGTACCCGGCGATTGTTCAAGCCTGTTTACAAATTTTCCGCCAGGGGAAACTTCGGCCGTTATTGCCCATTGTCCAGGCGTTTTGTGAGGAGGATTATTACGGCCGTTTGCCAGAAATCAAAACCCCGTGTGTCATTATTTGCGGCCGGGAAGACAAAACCACCCCTCCCTGGCATTCAGAAGAGATGGGGCAACGGATTCCCCACGCCCGCACCGTTTGGGTGGAAGGCAAAGGGCACCTGCTCAACTGGGAAGCCCCACAGGCGTTGATAGAAGTGATTCAATCTTTTTAGGGTGTTGTGTAAAACCTATGGCAAAACTACTTTATGGTGAACGAATTGGTAAAACAGCACAACT
>CAZPEJ010000455.1:0-4561 GCA_964585465.1 uncultured Ardenticatenaceae bacterium | reverse complement strand
GACGTGATGCCCTGGTGCGCTCGTTGTGGCACCGGCATCAGCCAGCACGAAATTGTCACCGACGGCTACAAAGAAGTGACCCATGAGTCGGTGTTTGTGCGTTTTCCGTTGGTAGCGAAGGGCGAAGGGCGAGAAGCATTGTTGGTGTGGACGACGACACCCTGGACGCTCACCAGCAATGTGGCAGCGGCGGTGGGGACAGAGTTGGACTATGTACAGGTTCAACACGAAGATGGCTGGACATACTACCTGGCTGAAGCCACTGTCAAAAGCACACTCATCGGTAAATACGAGATAGTGGGCAAGCTAAAAGGGGCGGAAATGCTTGGCTGGACGTACAGCGGCCCCTTTGATGAACTGCCCGCCGCCCAACAAGCGTTCCAGGAAGCGGGATATACCCATCGTGTCATCGCCTGGAAGGAGGTGGGGGCAGCGGAAGGTACGGGCATTGTGCATATTGCGCCGGGCTGCGGGGCAGAGGACTTTGGTTTGAGCAAGGAACATAACCTGCCTGTGATCGCCCCATTGGATGAGAATGGTATTTATATGGATGGGTTCGATTGGTTAATCGGCCGTTCTGCTCACGACGTAGCCGAAGACATCTTCAACAACCTGCGGCAAAAAGGGGTTTTCTACCGCAAACAACGGTACACCCACCGTTACCCCACCTGCTGGCGTTGCCAGTCGGAACTGGTGTACCGTCTGGTAGACGAATGGTTCATTAGCATGGGGCAATCCTACGACAAACCCCGCGAAGAACTGACGGCCGAAGAGAAAAAAGCCAGCCTGCGTTACCAGATCATGGACATAGTAGACGACATCAACTGGTATCCCACTTTTGGCTATGACCGCGAAATGGATTGGTTGCGGAACATGCACGACTGGATGATCAGCAAAAAACGGTATTGGGGGCTGGCTCTGCCTATCTGGGTGTGTAATGAATGTGACCACTTTGAAGTGATTGGCAGTGCCGACGAACTGGAAGAACGCGCCGTTGAAGGGTGGGAGACATTCAAAGGTCACACCCCACACCGCCCCTACATTGATGCCGTCAAGATCGCCTGCGCCCAATGTGGCAGCAAAAGCCACCGCATTGCCGACGTGGGCAACCCCTGGCTGGATGCGGGCATTGTGGCCATCAGCACCATGCACTTTAGCGAAAACCCGGAATCGTGGCGCAAATGGTTCCCGGCCGATTTCATCACCGAAAGTTTTCCAGGGCAGTTCCGCAACTGGTTCTACAGCTTGCTGGCCCAAAGCACGGTGCTGACCAACGAAGCCCCCTTTCGCAATATCCTGGGGTATGGCACGTTGCTGGCCGAAGATGGCCGCGAGATGCACAAATCATGGGGCAACTCCATCGAATTTAACGAGGCAGCCAACACCATGGGCGCAGATGTAATGCGTTGGCTCTATGCCAGCCACAAACCGGAACAAAACCTGCTCTTTGGCTACAACAAAGGGGACGAAACCCGCCGCCGCTTTTTGATTCCGTTGTGGAATGTGTATAGCTTTTTTGTGTCCTATGCGGTGTTGGATGGGTGGGAGCCAGCTACCAGTTACCAACTATCAGCTATCAGCCCAATTCCGGCCAATGCCCAGATGGATCAATGGATTGTGGAGCGGTTGAACGAAACGGCCGTTTCTGCCAGTGCCGCGTTGGATAAATTTTCGGCCGATAAAACCACCGAACTGTTAGAAGCCTTCCTGGACGACTTATCTAACTGGTATGTGCGCCGGTCGCGCCGCCGCTTCTGGAAAAGCGAAGCCGATGCCGACAAAAACGCCGCCTATGCCACCCTTTACCATGTGCTGGTGGAGTTTGTCAAACTGTTAGCTCCCATCATCCCCTTCACCACCGAAGCCATCTACCAAAACCTGGTTCGCAGCGTCAACCCAACTGCTCCCACCAGCGTGCATCATTGCCTTTACCCCCAGGCTGATGCCGCCAATCTGGACAATCGCTTGCTGGACAAAATGCGCCTGGCAATCAATACGGCCGCTTTGGGGCGTTCTGCCCGCAGCGAAGCCGATTTGAAGCTGCGCCAGCCGTTAGCCAAAGCGCGGGTCAACGTGGGCAGCCAGCAAGAGCAAGAGGATTTGCGCGAACTGGCTGACGTAATCGCCGAGGAAATCAATGTCAAAACGATTGAAATTGTGTCTGAGGTGGGTGAACTGGTGAATTACAAAATTTTGCCCAACAACCGACTACTGGGGCCAAAACTGGGCAAGCTGTTTCCCCAGGCGCGGCAGGTGTTGATGATGCTTGATCCGGCGCAAACGGCCAAAACCTTGCAAACAACAGGAGTTATTACTTTGGAAGTAGCTGGCGAATCCCTCATCTTGAGCGATGAGGAAGTGCTGGTGCAGACGGAATCTCGTGGCGGGTTGGCAGTTGCCAGCGACAAAGGGGTGACGGTGGCGGTGGATACCACGCTCACGCCGGAACTGGTGCAAGAGGGGTATGCCCGCGATCTGGTACGCACGATCAACAACATGCGGAAGGAGGCTGGGCTAGAAATCTCTGACCGTATTCACCTGGGTTATCAGGCGGACGGGGATGTGGCGGCCGCTTTTGCTCGCTTTGGTGAGTACATTCAAAAGGAAACCTTGACGGTGCGTGTGGTGGTGGGTGAAGTGGATGGGGTGGTGTATCGGGAAACGGCCGAAATTGGCAACCAGTCAGTGGTGTTGACGGTGCAAAAAACCGGGTAGTTGAGGGAAATATGCGAACAATGCCTGTTTTAGAGACAGAACGGTTAAGGATTCGGCCGTTTCAGGTAGAAGACCTGTACGACCTGCACCATCTGATGCGCGACATCGAATGGGCAGACATGGCCCAAACACCGGCCGAACAGGTGGAACAACGCCGACAATTCCTGGAATGGGCCAGCCGCAACCACCTGGAACTGGCAAAACAGTACCAACCACCCTACGGCGATAGAGCAGTCGTTCTCAAAGAAACCGAGTCATTGATAGGCGTTGGCGGATTAGTGCCTTGTGTGGATGTGTATGAACAAATGCCCTACTTCGGCAACCAACAAAACGCCCTGGCAACGGCCGAAGTGGGGCTAATGTGGGCAATCTCCCCACAGCATCAGGGTAAAGGATATGCCACCGAATTAGCACAAGCCCTCATTCGTTACGCCTTTCAGGGGATGCGCTTAAAACGGGTGATTGCTACCACAACCTATGAAAATCTGGCTTCACAAGGGGTCATGCGAAAAGTGGGGATGACTATTGAGCAAAACCCCTACCCCGAACCCGCTTGGTTACAAGTTGTTGGTTTTTTGCCAAATCCAGGGTGAAAGTCATCGCACTGTTTGACCTTGTTAATCACATAGACAATAAAAAAGCCTGCTACAGAGCAGGCTTTCACTTTTTACCTAATTCCCTTTTTCCCTGGGTTTGTTGCGGATGACCCGTTCTACACTCTCCAGAAGTTCCTGGGGGCCAAATGGTTTCGTGATGTAATCATCCACACGAGCAATATGTAACCCCAAAACCCGGTCAATACTTTGCGCCTTTGCTGTGACAACAATCACTGGAATGTCGCGCATCTCCTCCGAAGCTTTCATTTTTTGATAAACTTCCCAGCCGTCCATCTCTGGCATCATCAAGTCAAGCAGCACCAGATCAGGTTTGATCTCCGAAATCCGCTGCAACCCCTCCTGCCCCCCAACAGCCCCAGTCACCTGAAACTTGTTACGGCCCAGAATGAGTTTGACCAGTTCGATCATCTCCAGTTCATCTTCAATGCAAACTACCTTCTTCAGGTCATCAGCCATTGTTTTTTCCTCTACCTACAGGAATGGAATCCTCACCTTCACAATGTGACTAAAGATTATCACAAGCGAGTAGGCTTGTCTACTTTTATGCCACTCCCTTGTACCAAAGTCCTGGGAATGTGTGTTATTTGCTGCCCTGCTATTTCTGTTGCAATGCAATTTCGGCCGCCCGCAACGTGTTTTTCATCAACATGGCAATGGTCATCGGGCCAACGCCCCCTGGAACGGGCGTAATGGCACCTGCTACCTCGGCCGCCGAGTCATAATGCACATCACCTACCAACCGGGAGCCGCTTTTGCGAGTAGGGTCGGCAATACGGTTGATACCCACATCAATCACCACTGCCCCCGGTTTCAACTGCTCACCACGAATCATTTCGGCCCGGCCGATGGCAGCAATCACCACATCAGCTCGTTTCAGGTGGGCAGTCAAATCTTTGGTGCGGCTGTGGCAGATGGTGACAGTGGCATCTGCTTTTTGTAGCAGCATGGCCATCGGCAACCCGACGATGTTGGAACGGCCGACAATGACCGCCTCAGCCCCTTTCAAATTCACCCCCGATTCCTCCAACAACACCATACAACCATACGGTGTGCAAGGGATGAATAAGGGATCGCGCCCTTTCATGGCTAAACGGCCGATATTTACCGGATGAAACCCATCCACATCTTTCTCCAGACTGATACTATTCAAAATCGCTTCTTCATCGTGATGTTTAGGTAGGGGTAGTTGTACCAAAAGACCATTCACCTGGGGGTCAGCATTCAGCCCA
>CAZPEJ010000454.1:0-4570 GCA_964585465.1 uncultured Ardenticatenaceae bacterium | reverse complement strand
CGCATCTCGGTTATCCGTGCCATGCGGCAAATTTTGGTGCTGGCAAATACCCAACTGCACCGCAAAGGCATTCAGGTCACCACCGACGTGCCAGCCGTTGTACCCCAGGTGTTGGCTTCGCCCGACCAGTTGGAACAGGTGTTGCTCAATCTGGTCATCAACGCGATTGAACAAATGCCCTACCAGGGGCAACTGCAAATTGCTATTCATGCAGAAGGGGCGCAGGTGGTGATTTCTGTCACCAGCAACAGCCCACCCATCCCGCCAGAAATCCTGCCACACATTTTTGAAGCCTTTTTTACCACCAAACCAGAGGGCAGCGGCCTGGGGTTGTGGATCAGTCACGGGTTGGTGCAACAGCATCATGGCTCATTAACGGCCGAAAATCTGCCAGACGGCACAGGTGTGGTGTTTACGGTTCGTTTGCCCGCCCTGCCGGAGGGCAGCTAAACCACCTGCCTGTTTTATAAATGGTATGGCGACAATAACTCCTCGATTGTTGATTGTAGATGATGAACGCCACATCCGTTCGGCGTTGGGCCGGGCGTTGAGTTTGATGGGGTATGAAACGGCCGAAGCGGGGTCTGGCACCGAGGCTCTCATTTTAGCGGGCAGTGGCAAATTTGATTTGATGCTGCTGGATTTGCAAATGCCCGGTATGACCGGCACGGAGGTGATCCAACAGATTCCCCACATCGCCCCAGGGCTGCCCATCATCATTTTGACAGGTCATGCCACATTGGAAAGTGCCATTTCGGCCGTAAAATCGGCCGAAGTAGTGGATTATTTGATGAAACCAGCCAGCGTGCATCAAGTCGCTGCCGCCGTGCGCCAGGTTTTGCAAAAACAAGGCAAACGAGAAGAAGGGTCGTCGGGCCAGGCAATTTCCGTTGATCCTGAACGTTTTTTGCAATATCCCCCCATTACGCTGGATCGGCAGCGGCGTGTGATGACAGTGGAAGGTAGCCCCACCCCACCCCAAGAGCTAACCAAAAGTGAAGCCATTGTACTGACTTGTTTATTGGAACGGCCGAATCAAGTCCTCTCCTGTGCTGAACTGGGCAAAGCCGTTTGGGGGTATGACGTGAGTGAAGATTACGCCCAAGGGCCAATCCGTTCCATCATCTTCCGCCTACGCAGCAAAATTGAAACAGACCCCCAGGCACATGGCCTCATTCGTACCGTTCGCAGTGGCGGTTATACCTTCTCCCCGCGTGGAAAGTAGGGGGAAGCTATCAGCTATCAGCTTTCAGCTATCAGCTATCAGCTTTCAGCTTTCAGCTTCCCCTACTGACGGCTGACAGCTAACGGCTGACAGCTTCCCCTGCTGACGGCTGACAGCTTCCCCGCCGACAGCTTCTCCGTTTTTGGAATGAATTTGCAAACTATCCGTTAGTTCAGCAAGAAATCCCGTAAGTTATACAAGGTACTAATTAACCTGAGGGTTCGCCCGTTATTATTTCCAAAACTGGACAATACCAAACTTGTAAGAAGAAGGAAAAAACTATGTTTACCTGGTTACAACAAATTGCTCCCCCAACCAACGTCACCGGCCCTGTTTTGGTGGCCTATGCGTTGTTAGACATCTTTCTGATTGTGGCTCTGGGCCGAGTCTTGGGTGGTTTAATGGTCAAACTTAAACAACCCCGCGTCGTGGGTGAAATTTTGGCAGGCGTTTTGTTAGGCCCCACCTTGTTGGGAGACACCCTTTCTAAAACCATCGCCCCGGTCGAAGTTCGTCCGGTTATTGGAATTGTGGCTACAGTGGGTCTTATCATGTTCATGTTCCTGGCTGGTGTGGAGTTTGACCTGAGTCGCGTAAAGGGTAAAGAAAAACAGGCCGGGTTATTGGCCTTCCTGTCGGTAGCTCTGCCAGCTGTGCTGGGTTTTGTGGTGGCTCAGGTGATGCACACTCCAGACTATTACGGCCCGGCCGGGGAACAGATATTGCCTTTTGCCCTGTTTATCGGGGCCGCTTTATCGGTGACAGCTTTTCCAGTCATGGCACACATTTTGATGGAACGGGGCGAACTCAATTCACCCATGGGGTCGTTGGGGGTGGCAACGACTGGCATTATGTCAGTACTCATGTTTACGTACATCGCCTTTGCCGGAGCAGTTGCTTCGGCTAGCGGCATGAGTGGTTTCTTGACAAAAATTGTCTACATCATCTTGTTTGCCGTGTTATCGTGGTTTGTGGTGCGCCCCCTGCTGGCCCGTTTTATCCCTGGCAAGGAAAAGGTTTCCGGCGACAGTATGGCTGTCATTCTGGGTGGCATGGTGTTGTATGGTCTCATTGCCCACCAAATTGGCATCAATGCCCTGGTGGGTGGGTTTGTCTGGGGAATGATTTTGCCAACGGCTCCTGAGTTTCGCAAAACCATCGCGGGTAAGGTGAGCGATCTGGCTTTGATTTTGTTTTTGCCTGTCTTTTTTGCCAACGCGGGTTTTTCGACAGATTTGAAGCTAATAACGGCCGATACCATCCCGGTCATTGTGGTCGTTCTTCTGGCGGCGATTGGTGGCAAGTTTATTGCTGCCATGCCTGCCAAACTGTTTGGCCTGGCCTGGAACGAAGTCGGCATTTTAGGGGCACTGTTTAATACACGCGGGTTGCTGGTATTGGTAGCGGGTCTGATTGGTTTGCAGCTAAATATCATTACCAACCTGACGTTTACCATCACGGTGGTGGTGGCTTTGGTGACAAACCTGATGACCCTGCCGCTGTTAAGCGTTTTTTCCCGCCCCGCCCAACCAGTGGCCCCTCAACCAGTTCCCGCCGCCACCCCTACACGAAAAGGGAAAAAAGCAGGTAAATAGCCTACCATTATGCAGCTCCTCTAACACGACGGAATGAGACGCGGATGACGCGGATGGAACGGATGCGCGGATAAAACCAAAAAAATCCGCAAAACCGGCAAAACCTGCGTCATCCGCGTTCTATTCCCACTAACCCTTCCTGTAATGAAACAACCACCCCGCCGTTTATTGCCCTGGGTTTACCCGGTATCTGTTGTTGTTGTGCTGGTTCTCTGGTTCACGTATATGATGGTTTTCGGCCGTTTTTCTCTGTTTCGCCTCTACTGGCCCATGCCGTTGACGATGGTGTTTGGGTCATTGGTGGCCGGGGCTACACCGCTGGGTGGATCGGCCGTTTCATTTCCCGTTTTCACTAAGTTGTTACAAATCCCGGCTACCGATTCGCGCACTTTTGGCCTGATGATTCAGTCGGTTGGCATGACAATGGCGGCCTTTTTTATTGCCGGGCGGGGGATTCGGGTATTACCCAGGGTAATTGGTTCGGCCGTTTTGGGCGGGGCGTTGGGTATGATAATTGGCACCTACTTCCTGGTCATCCCACCACCCTACCCCCGCATCCTGTTCACCCTCAGCACGGCCGCTTTTGCCGTTGCCCTGATCATCACCCGTTGGTTACTCAGGTGGGAGCCGCGCCAGGAGCTACCTCCCTGGAACTGGCAACTGCAATTATGGTTAGGTGGCAGTGGGTTTTTGGGTGGGTTGTTTGCTGCCAATACCGGCGGGGCTGATATTTTTACCTTTATGGTGTTGACCCTGGCGTTTGGCATCCATGAAAAAATCAGCATTCCGACGACAGTGATGATAACGGCCGTTAACTCCCTCATGGGTTTTTTCTGGCATGGTGCCGTATCTCAAGACATTGGCGTTGTGTGGGATTACTGGCTGGTGTGTATTCCGGTGGTTATTATTGGTGCCCCGTTGGGGGCCTTTTTCAATTCGCGGGTGCGACGGGAAACCATCTTAAGCGGTATTTTGGGTTTAATTGCCCTGGAACTAACCTCTACCCTGCTTTTTATCCCCTTCACCCCCTCCATCATGGTAACAGCCCTCATCTTTGTAACCCTGTGTGGGGTGAGTTTCTGGGGGCTGTTACGCTACCAATCACGCAGCCAACAGCAGACCCGCGCCAGGTAATTGTCGTTATTCCTTCAGTTCATGCCCTTTGTGAGTACATTTGAGTTTATCAGCAACAAGGTTTCTTGCGCTGTGTCGCAGAGCGTTTTCCCTCCCTGCACCTCCGCGTCTCTGCGCGACATCAAGTTAATACCAATAATGTCTATTTTTCCCTAGCTCGCTGCACTCCCCTTTACGGCAAACGCACATCACAAATGCCTGTCACAATTGGGCAACGCCCCACCTCGATACCTGTCCAATAGACACGGAACATCGTCACCCCTTCACGCGGAATCCAAAACGCCCGCACATCGGTTCGGGGAATAACCACCGAGGCATTAAAAGCCAGGCATTCTACCGGGTCTAACACAATGGGAGCCGCGTTAATCTCCAGTCTGACACATTTCTGCACTTCGACATTGGCATAAATATCAGCCCAGGCCCGCCCCTGGAAACTGTAACCAGCCGGGTTTCCCTCATCGGTTAACGCTTCAAAGGTAAATGAACCTATCCCAATTGACACATCACTTTGATTCCACAAGTAAAAACTAAACGGGTCATAAAGCAGCCGAATGGCAGGGCCACTAAAAACGGGTGTGGGTGAGAGGGTAGGGGTTGGAGATAGGGTGGGGGTGGG
>CAZPEJ010000453.1:0-4571 GCA_964585465.1 uncultured Ardenticatenaceae bacterium | reverse complement strand
ACAAAACAATTGCTCTTTCAATGAAAATGTATGTCATCGAACTCTAAACTAAAGTAATACTAATCTCCCAAGTGCATTACAAACAACCATTATATTTTCTGATAGGTGAATTTTGCACAGGAGTAGGCGGTGCGTCAACAAAGTGGGGATTTTTCCAACATTCCTCTTACAAATGAGGGGTAAAGATTACCCAAAGATAAGAGAACAGACTAAAATACAGAGTAACCATTCAGACATGCGATGTTTTGTTGTGTCAAAAACATTGTATGTCTCCAGATGACCTGAATTGTTATCCTCGCAGAGGGTGTAAACTGACATTTTTATTGAGATTGGAGATTAGAGATTGGAGATTGGCCAATCTCTAATCTCTAATCTCCTTCAGCAAAATGTCAATTTATGATCTTATGCAGCATATATCGTTTTGTGATGAGGTTTGAGGAGATATTTATGACTCGTTCTGTTCCCAAACGCAATGAAGTACCGGTTGAACAAACCTGGGATGTTTACTCTATTTTTCCTTCTGATGCGGCCTGGGAAACGGCCGTTTCCCAGGTGAATGAGCTGTTGCCTGCCCTGGCGGCTTTTCAGGGGCATCTGGCTGAGGGGCCAGGGAAATTGGTTGATTATTTTACGGCCGTTGAGCAGATGTTCACCCCCCTGATGAAAGTTTATGTCTATGCTGGTTTGTTGTATCAGGTGGATAATGCAGACCAGGACGCAGCCGGAAAAAATGACCGGGCTGGCTCCCTCTTTGCCAAAGCCGCCGCCACCGTCGCCTTTGCCGAGCCAGAACTAATCACCATTGGGTTTGACACAATGCGACAGTGGGTGCAAACCGAGCCACGTCTGGCGATTTATGCCCACTATTTTGACCAGTTGGAACGGCGACAAAAACATGTCAGATCGGCCGAATTGGAGGCTGTGCTTAACGAAGTGTTAGATGTTTTCCGCACCGGAGCCGCCACCCACAGCATTTTGGCTCAGGCAGAATTGAAGTTCAAACCTGCCAGCAACCCCCAGGGAGATAGTTTTGATCTCTCGGTGGGCAGTTACAATGGCCTGATAACCCACCCCGACCGGCAGGTGCGCCGCACCGCCTGGGAAAACTTCACCGATGCTCACCTGGCCTATAAAAACACCCTGGCAAACTGCCTTTCGGCGGGCATCAAACAAAACGTCTTTATGGCACGCGTGCGCCGTTACCCTTCGGCATTGGTGGCAGCACTGGATCAAGCTGATATTCCTGAAGAAGTGTATCGGAGTACGTTGAAGGCATTTCGTGATAATCTGCCCACCTGGCACCGTTATTGGCGGGTGCGGCGCCAGGCTCTGGGGTATGACAAGTTGTACCCCTATGACACGGCAGCCCCGTTGACTTCTCACAAACCAGAAGTTTCTTTTGCCCAGGCGATGGAGTGGATTGTGACCGGATTACGGCCGTTAGGCGACCCTTACATCACTGCCATGACTCGTGGGGTGCAGCAACAACGCTGGATAGACATCTACCCCAACCAGGGCAAAAGCGCGGGGGCATTCTCCACCGGAATGCCCGGCACGCACCCCTTCATTTTGCTCAACCATACCGACGACCTCTTTGGCATGAGCGTTTTGGCCCACGAACTAGGTCACTCCATGCACTCCCTGTACACATGGGAAAACCAACCCCTGGTTTATGCCAACTATGGCATCTTTGTAGCGGAAGTGGCTTCCAACTTTAACCAGGCGATGGTACGCGACTACCTCTTCAAACACAACCCACAGCGAGAGTTCCAAATTGCCCTGATCGAAGAGGCCATGGCTAATTTTTACCGCTACTTTTTCCTCATGCCCTTGCTGGCCTGTTTTGAGCTAGAACTGCACGAGCGGGTAGAGCGGGGTGAATCCCTCACTGCCAACTCGATGATGAATCTGATGAGTGACCTGTTCCGCGAAGCGTATGGCGGGGAGATGGAAATAGATGAAGAACGAGTGGGTATTACCTGGGCGTTGTTCCATACCCATCTGTATTCCAACTTTTACGTTTACCAATACGCCACCGGGTTGGCCGGGGCACACGCGCTGGCAAAAGATGTGTTGGCTGGCACTGCTGGCGCAGCCGAAAGGTACATTTCTTTCTTAAAAACGGGTGGTTCTCTCTATCCGTTAGAGGCTCTAAAACTGGCAGGGGTAGATATGGCTTCGACGGAGCCGATGGAAAGAACGTTTGCAGTGCTGACACAATTGGTAGATAGGCTGGAAAGTCTGTTATAAGGTTTCTGGCGCAGGGCGCAGAGCTACAGAGTTTTGGAGTTACACCATAAACCCGCCACATGAGAAGTTGTTAATAATTGTGTGTGAGATAAATGCAAGTGGACTACACTCCGCATATTTCTAATTAGAAACAAATGAGTGTCACAAAATAGGCAAATGAGTGGCAATCTTGATTGAGGACAGGATTATGACAAACGATGTAAAGGAATTTTCCACCACCGAAACGGCCGAATCTGCCCCCACCAGCCGTCGTTTTTTCAAGCGCAACCCCACCTCCAACGCCAGACGAAACGACATTGTTTCCAAACGGAATCGGCCGTTGCGTCGGCTGGGGCGGTTTTTTAGGAGCTATTGGCACATCATCCTGCTGACCGTTTTATTTTATGGCTCCTACGTCAGCGCAGAATTCCTAAACATCACCCTGGTTGTATTGGGTTACATCCTACAATTTGTGGCGGGCATCACCTTTGTCATCATCCAGTTTGTTGCCATCTTCTGGTTCATGTCCCAAACCAAAATCGAGATTATCCGCCCCGATGACCCAAAATCGCTCACCTTTAGCGATTACAAAGGGCAAGAACGGCTGGTGGAGATGGTAAAACAGTGGCTTTCACTGCTCTATGACCGCACCGAGTTCCAGCGCATGGGCGGCCGTTTTATCAACGGGTTACTACTCTATGGCCCGCCCGGAACCGGTAAAACCCTGCTGGCAAAATGTATGGCTGGCGAAGCCGGGGTAGCGTTTATCTCGGTGGAAGGGTCTGGTTTTCGCGGTATGTTCTGGGGGATGGACGTGTTACGCATGATCTCCTACATTCGCAAAGCCCGCAACCTGGCGCGTGAGTATGGGGCTTGTATTGCCTTCATTGATGAAATTGATGCAGTTGGGATGTCTCGCGGCGGGGTGATGGGCGGGCAACAAACTGGCATGGGTGCGGGCGGTATGTTTGGCGGTGGCTCTGGTGCCCTCACACGTCTGCTCTACGAGATGGATGGGGTGGAAGAAAAAACCCGCTGGGAGCGTTACCGTGACCGCATTTTGAAGATGTTGGGCAAACCCATTCCCCCGCGTGACTGGCATGTGCTGTTTATGGGTTCTACCAATCGCCCCGACGTATTAGACCCGGCTCTCACCCGCCCCGGCCGTTTTGACCGGGCCATTGAGGTGGGGTTGCCAGACCGGGTGGGGCGGCGGGAAATTATCAGACATTACCTGAGCAAGATTCAGCACGACGAAACGGTTGATTTGGAGGCGTTGGTGCAGGATACCAACTGGGCCACCCCGGCCAAAATTATGGCCGCTATTACCAAAGACGCGGTGCGGCTGGCTTTGTTTGATCATCGGGGCAAGGTTTCGCAAAAGGATATTGACAAAGCGTTTGACGAGCAATCACATGGCCTGGAACGGCCGATTGAGGAAATGCCAGAAGACCAGCGACGACAAATTGCTTACCACGAGGCAGGTCACGCGGTGGCTTTTCACTACTACCGCCCGGAAAAACGGATTGTCCGCGCCACCATCATTGGGCGTGGCGGCGGGGTATTGGGGTTTGTACAGCCTGTTTCCAAATTTGAAGAACACGCTCGCCCACTTCGTACCATCGCCGCCGATATTATGGTCAGTCTGGCGGGGCATGTGGCGACTAAAGTGTTTTTGGGCGAGTATTGGACAGGAGCATACAGCGACTTTTCTAAAGTTCGGGGGGATTTGATTCACCTGGCCTCTTTGGGGTATTTTGGCCCTCCGCTGAAAGACCCAGGTACCATGTTTAACGGCGAGTTTCGCAGCCGGGAAATGGAGCGGTTCTGGGTGGATTTGCAAGAGCAGTGCGAACGATTTGTCTATATGCACCACCACGAGGTGGAAGCGGTGGCTGAAGCGTTACTGCGGCAAGAGACGTTGACGGGTAGTGAGGTGTTGCAGGTGATGGAGCAGGCGCGGCTGCGAGTGGCGGCGCAAAACGGACATACCCCCAATGGGCATCATACCCTGCCTGAAGGGGAAACGGTGACATTGGATGAACCATTAAAAGAACCAGAAACGGCCGTTTCCCAATTAGATGAAAAAGGGTAACTATACAACCTGCCCTATGTCAATCCAGTCGAGATAGGGCCTTTTTTTTAACTGGCACAAACGGCGGCTCAAGTTGGTTAGGCACATCTTGTGGTGATTTATCGGCCGTTTTGGGTTTGGCTGTCTTCTCTTACTCACGCCCAGCCCGGCGAAACAACCACGCCGATCCCCCAAACAACGCAACAAAGAACGCATTTAGCCCCAAAATCTCTGCTGGCCCACTCCATGGCAAACCTAACCCCGCGAC
>CAZPEJ010000452.1:0-4573 GCA_964585465.1 uncultured Ardenticatenaceae bacterium | reverse complement strand
ATTAAATCTTTATAGATAGTAGATAGTAGTAGGGGTGTGGATTTGTGGAAAACGGGAAGTTGGGGGCATATCTGGGTGTTGAAGTATGGGGAAACCCGTATTTGTGGTCTTAGGTGTGAAGGGGGTTGACATTGGGTGTGGAGAATCGGCCGTTTTCTTTTCCCGCCTACGATTCCCCACCAACCACCCCCAAAAACCTGGTGCCCTATGACCCCCATATCTGGATTCCCCTGCTACCCGTTACCCCCATATCTGGATTCACCCCTTGTTGTCTCTCACGAGGAGTTATCCCCAAAAAGCGGCCGTTTTCCACAGTTTTTGCCGACTTATCCACAGGTTGGGTTATTTTTGGGAAAAACAAACGGCCGATTCACAGGAATCGGCCGTTTGTTTTAAGGGGGGTGTTGAGCCAGGGCTGGCAGTTAATGACGTGGCGTATTTGCCTCGTACAATAATGCCTTCAATTCCATCATATCCCGTCGGATAGCCACATCCGACTCCACCATCGCGGCAATCTTCTCAAAGCCATACAGCACCGTCGTGTGGTCCCGATGGCCTAAATGGATGCCAATTTGGGGCAACGAGGCTTCCGTTTCTGTGCGCGCCAGATACATAGCCATTTGGCGCGGATAGGCCACTGTGCGGCTGCGGCTGTCGCTGGTTAATGCCTCAAAGGTGACATTGTAATACTTACACACCGTTTGAAAGATCGCTTCAATCGTCAATTTTTCCGGTCGGCGGATCAAGTCGGCCAAAGCCATATTGGCTAAGGCCATGTCCACCACCCCGTTCCCCGACAGCTGGGCATAGGCAATTACCTTGTTCAAGGCCCCTTCCAGTTCGCGGATATTGTTTCGCACATTATGGGCAATCATGTCAATTACATGATCCGGCACATACACCCCATTATCTTCTGCTTTGGCCTGCAAAATCGCTTTGCGGGTTTCAATATCGGGTTGTTGAATATCAGCCATCAACCCCCACTCAAAACGGGAGCGCAGCCGATCTTCTAAGGTTGCCATGGCCTTTGGGGAGCGGTCACTGGATAAAATGAGTTGTTTGCCGCAGCTGTGCAGGTCGTTAAAGGTGTGGAATAACTCTTCCTGGGTGCTTTCTTTGCCTGCGATAAATTGAATATCATCAATTAACAAAACATCGGGGGTGCGGTATCGTTCGCGGAACTGGGCCATCTGTTTGTTGCGAATGGATTGAACCAGGTCATTGGTGAAGGTTTCGGAGGAGATGTAACAGACGGTGAGGCCTTCTTCGCGGCATTTGTGCCCTACCGCGTGCAACAGGTGGGTTTTGCCCAATCCCACACCACCATAAATAAATAGGGGGTTGTAGGTTTGGCCGGGGTTTTCCGCTACTGAAAGAGCAGCGGCGTGGGCCAGGCGGTTGCTGGGGCCAACCACAAAAGTGGCAAAGGTGAAACGGCCGTTTAAGGTGTTATCCCCGGTGGTCCCATGACCATTTAATTTCGGCCGTTTGCCAGCCAAGATACCATTGCCGTTTTTGCTCATCACCGGTTTGGGAGCAATCAGTTCATCTGACCAGACCACAAATCGGAGCGTAATCGGCCGTCCCATAATTGCTGTTAAGGTGCGTAAAATGGTGTCGCGCAGCCGATTTTCTAGCCAATCTTTGGCGTAATCATTCCGCACCCCAATAACAAACTCATCTTCTTCACAAGCCAGCAATCGGGCATCTTTTAACCAGGTGTTAAAAGTTGCCTTCGTCATTTGTAATTCAAGTTCACCTAATGTTGCTTTCCACCCAGTTTCAGGAAACATATGCCACTCATCCAATACAAAAAATCAAGGGCAACCATACAATCCCTCTGGAGACAGGTGGAGATATACTGCATAAGGTTATAAATTGACATTCTGCTGAAGGGGATTAAAGATTGGCAAATCTCTAATCTCTAATCTCCAATCTCATAATAAAACGTCAGTTTATGCCCTCTGTGAGTATAAAACATCACCAGTCTAAACAGTTACCCATAAGTCAAGATTCCATTACCAGGCAAACTAAACCCTGGTCAACGACCCATGCAGCAAACATCTTTTTGGAATCAATCAAAAAAACTGAGATCCTGGTTGTAACTGTGGAACATAAAACTGGTTCCCTCAAACCAACGGTATTCCACCTGCCAGTAAATATAACTTCTCCAACTCCCACCACGACCAATGGAGAGAATAATTTACCAACCGATTGATGTGCAATCAAGTTACAATGGTTCACACATTCTAACAAATGGGGTAAAGGCAGGCAATGAAGATCAAGGAAAATTGCCTTAAAAGGTTGAAATTTTTTAGGATAAGCCAACTTTAAAAAATCGGTTATTTTAAGCAAAAATGCTTGACAGGTATGGTTCTTACCCATATATGGGCATTGTAGCGGCGTATGTGCTGTATATTTGGCATATTTGGGTAGATAAAATGTGAAAAATAAGTGATTCTTGCTGTTTTTATGAAAATGGTGTTACCATAACAATGGTTCTTTTATGCAGATTTGTGCAAGATGGTGGTAAATCAGTTTATTATTGCCCTCACCTTGACAAGTTCCGTATAGATTATCTAAAATTTGTTTAATTTTGTTCCACAGGCTTAGTCTGTGATCATTTTAGTAGATGTGGAGGCCCAAAATGAATGTCATCAAAGTATCTGCTCGTTCACGGACAGCTGCCGTAGCGGGCGCAATTGCCGGAGTCATGCGTGAGGTTGGCCGTGCGGAGGTGCAAGCCATTGGGGCTGGCGCGGTTAATCAAGCGTTAAAAGCCATTGTCATTGCCAAGGGTTATCTGGCAGAGGAAGGTGTGCAAATTATGTGCGATCCTTCTTTTGTGGAGGTAGCCATAGATGATCAGGAGCGCACCGCGATTCGGGTGGTGGTTGAAAAACGTAATTAAACAGTTGTTGGTTCAGTTTGTGAATGTAAAGAAGGCACGGCCGTTTTGACGACGTGCCTTTTTTGTTGCATGAGTGGTTGTTAAGTATTGCTGGTTTACCCTCCCATTTGGTTGTCAGCCAACGGCCGATCTTCAATAATAGTGAACGTTCGTGATGATTCATCCACGGTGGCTGGATTGTTACAATGGCTTTTATCTGTGACACGAGGTTTGTTATGGCGACAAAGTTACCTCGAACAGGTTGGGTAATCGGGTGGGCACTGGTATGGGTTGCCACCCTTTTTCTGTTTGTTTTCCCCCTGAGCGCAGCCAAAGATAAACAAAAAATACCCATTGTGGTGCAAAACCAGGCTAACCAAACTATCAGCCAATACCCCGTTTTGTTATTGTTGCCAGCCTCTCCACCCGTTTCAACGACGTTGTGGTTGCCATCAGATTGGGGCCTGGAGTTACTGCCCGATGGTGATTTTGAGCGTTTACCGGCTACCTGGCAGGAGGGGGGAGAGGAGGAGTGCCTGTCGCGCCTGGGGGATTGGTATCAAATAACGGCCGTTCCTGCTTATCAATCTCAACAACACTTTTGGGCGGGCGGGGGATGCCGGGTGGCAGGTGTGGTGCGCCCCATGAGCAACTATATCGAACAGGCCGTGTATGTCTCCCCGGCGGGCAGCACCTTGTATTTTCACTACTTGCCCTTGCGCGTAGACCCCGATTCTGAAACCCCCGACGATTACGGCTTCCTTCAGGTGAATGGGGTGGAGGTGTGGCGTTTAGACCTGACCAGCGAAAACGACAGCCACAATGCCTGGAAATGGGCGGCGGTAGATTTATCGGCTTACGCTGGGCAGACGGTGACATTGCGGCTGGGCGGGGTGAATGGGGAGTTGTTTGGCCTGGGCAATATCTTTTTTGATTTGATCGGGTTTGGCGCAACGGCCGTTTCCCTGGCAAATGTGACCGGTGGTGAAATCAGCTACACCGACCCATCGGGTGATTTAACCCACGTCACCATTCCCCCAACGGCCGTTTCACAGCCAACCACCTTTGTTTTGTCTGCCCACACCTTGCTGGCACAAGACCAGCCCTTACCCGCCGGGCTGGGTTCGGCAACACACCAGTTTGATCTCTCGGTTCGTTGGCACCAGGTATACTTGCCGATGGTGATGGGGAGCGGGGCAGAAACGGCCGTTTCCCAACCGGCTCTCCTCTCTCCCCCAATGCTCCCGGTCACCTACCCCTTTGCGGTGCCTGTGACGTTGACTTTGCGCTACGGCAACGAAGACGTGGTTGGATTGGATGAAACGTCCCTGCGGCTCTACTATTGGGCAGGCAACCAATGGGTAAACGCCCAAACCACCTGCCCCACTGCCATCTACCCCATTCACAACCCGGCCGGGAACTCCCTGCAACTCCCCATTTGCCACACCGGGCGATTTGCCCTGGTGGCAAACAAACTCCCGTGATAGAGATTCGAGATTTACCGCGAAAATTTGTCATACCCGCGTCATCTGCGTTCCATTTCCCCTTTTCCAACAGACAAACCTACTCTTGCCGCGACACATAGTGCCATTGAGGGATACCGATGGGGGTGAGGACGTAATTTTGTACCGAGGGGTTGACCAAAACGGCCGATAACCCATAATTGACAAATACCACCGGAGC
>CAZPEJ010000451.1:0-4583 GCA_964585465.1 uncultured Ardenticatenaceae bacterium | reverse complement strand
ATCGCCTTTGGTTTCACAAATCGGCCGATTGGAACCTGGTGCCCACTGCCACAGCTGCCAAAATCGCCCTGAAAAATGAGATGGATGCCAGTACAGTAAAAATAACGGGCATTCCGGTGAACCCCCGTTTTGCTGAACTTCGAGGACAAAAGGCCCAGTTGCGGCGAGAATTGGGTTGGGATGAGGAAAAAACGGCCGTTTTAGCCGTTGCCAGTAAACGAGTGCAAAAACTCCCCAAATTTCTGCGCCCCCTGAACCACTCCGCCCTGCCCATTCAACTCATCCTGGTTGCAGGCGGACACGACGACCTGCACCGCGAATTAGAAACCACCCAATGGCATCTGCCGGTCAAGCTGTACAACTTTGTGGACAATATGCCAGCCCTGATGAATGCGGCCGATTGCCTCATCACCAAAGCAGGTGGGTTGTCCGTTACCGAAGCGTTGGCGTGTGGTTTGCCCATGCTGTTGATCGAGGTCATTCCCGGCCAGGAAGAAGGGAATGCCAGTTATGTGGTGCAAGGTGAAGCGGGTGAGTTAGTAGAAAAACCGATCCTGTTACTCGAAACGTTGTGCCACTGGCTGATGGATGACCAAAAAATGTTAAAACAACGCGCCCAAAATGCCCGTGACCTGGGCAAACCCCAGGCAGCCGCCGATATTGCCGACCTCATCTGGGAAACCATGTTGCACTCCCCGGCTTCCCTCAGCCGCCGTTTTCCCCTCAACCTCTCCAAAATCACCGAGTTACTGACCCGTTTTGGTATTCCCTGGCGGGATTAAAAAACTTATACCCACAGAAGGTATCAATTGACATTTTATTGAGATTGGAGATTGGAGATTGGTCAATCTCCAATCTCCAATCTCTTCCATTCCACCTACAGGCCAGTTTCCGGTGGGAGAAAAGTCCTGTGCAAGGCCGTGAAAGCATCGTAAATAATCAATTGTGGTGGCGGGCGGTCTCTTTATAATGGCCTGGATGATACCAAAAACGATCGGCCGTTATCGAATCAAAGCAGAAATCGGTCGTGGCGGTATGTCAACGGTTTATCTGGCACATGACCCCCGTTTTGAACGGGATGTGGCCGTGAAGTTGCTACCCCATGAACTACTCAGCCACGCCACCTTTCGTCGCCGTTTTGAGCGCGAAGCAAAGGTGGTGGCTGCCCTTGACCACCCCGCCATTGTCCCCGTCTATGATTTTGGTGAACAAGATGGACAACCCTATCTGGTGATGCGGTTTATGACCGGCGGTTCGCTGGGGGACCGCCTGAAACAGGGGGCAGTTTCCTTTAAGGATGCGGCCCGAATTATCAACCGTTTGGCGGCTGCCCTGGACGAAGTTCATGCCCATCATGTGATTCATCGGGATTTGAAGCCCAGTAATATCTTGTTTGACCAGCGCGATGAGCCGTATATTTCTGATTTTGGCACGGCCAAGTTCATTGATGCAGAAACCAAACTAACCCAAACGGGTGGGGCTGTGGGCACTCCCGCTTACATGAGTCCTGAGCAGATTCAAGGGGAAGTGGTGGTAGACGGCCGTTCCGATATTTACGCGTTAGGGGTTATTCTGTTTGAAATGCTCACCGGCAAACACCCCTATGAAACCAACACCCCCATTGGTATTGCCCTGAAACACATTTTTGAGCCAGTGCCGCGCATTTTAGAAGCCCAGCCTAGTTTACCTGCCGCCTGCCAGGCTATTTTGACGCGGGCAATGGCAAAAAACCGTGAAGACCGTTACCCATCGGCCGTTTCTTTTGCCGAAGCAGTTAATATCGTGGCCCAGTTTTTGGATGTTGAAGCCCAGGCGCAAACGTTGGAGGAGGGGCGAAACGGCACCAGTCAACACCGTTTTGCTCTGGTTTTGGTAAATGATGAGTATGAAGATGCCACGCTGGCCCGGTTGGTGAAACCCCAGGCGGATGTGGTTGCATTGGCAAATGTGTTGACCCATAACAAGCTGGGCTGTTTTGATGAGGTGACGGTGCTGCACAACGAAACGGCCGATAGCGTGCGGCGGGCTGTTTCCCACTTTCTGGCTGATAAAACGGCAAATGATTTGATTCTCATTTACTTTATCGGTCATGCGGCGTTAGACATGAAAGGGCAACTGTATTTGACAGTGCGGGATACGGAACATGAACTACTGCGAGCAACGGCCGTTTCTAACACCTTCCTGGCGTATGAACTCAATAACTGCGCCGCTTACCAACAACTGCTCATTCTCGATTGCCACTATAGCAGCACAGGCAGCAGCAAAACCCCCCACCTGGTGGGCAAAGCGGTAGACACCGGCACTTCTTTTTCGCTAAACGGGCGGAACCGGGTTATTTTGGCCTCCAGCGATATGACCCAATATGTGTGGTATGAGGATGAAGTGGTGGGGTATGCCAAACCTTCTTGTTTTACCCATCATGTGGTTGAAGCGTTAGAGATGGGAACGGCCGATACGGATGGAAACGGCCGTATTACCGTAGATGAATTATTTGAGCATGTGCAGACCCGACTGGCCCAGCAAGAAAACACCGAAAACCCGGTGCAACGCCCCCGCAAATGGTCAAACAGCACCCACAGTGACATGGTGGTGGGATATCGGCCACAACCAGCGGCGGTCAAAGCCCTGCTGACCCCGTTACCGGAGGTTGCTCCTGTTCCCCCGCCGCCAGCCCCCCGGCCTTTGTTGCTCCGCTTGCCCCGCCGCACCTGGGTAGGTGTGGCATTGTTGTTGTTGCTTTTGGTAGGGGTGGGTGCGATCTGGCGACCAACGGATGTTTCCTCGTTGCCAGTCGCCGGGGTGGTTGCCAGCCAGACGGCTACCGTCACTGCTACGGTGCCCCCCACGCTCACGGCTACTCTCCAGGCCACCGCAACGGCCACAGCAACCGTTGTACCCACCCGCGCCACAGAAACGGCCGTTCCTTCGATAACCCCTAGGCCTGCTGTCACCCAAACCATGACCGCAACGGCCGTTTTACCCTCCAGTGTGTACCTGCAACCCGACTCAACCTCGACAGAGTTGGGGTTTGTGGAGAGCGGTGAATCGGTTTTGATTTTGGGGCGGTCTTCGTTGGGGCAATGGTATTATGTGCAGGCGCAGGCAGGGTTTACTGGCTTTATTTATGCTCCTCGTGTCGAGTGGGCTGGTGATTTTGACACCTTGCCCCAGATTACCTCGGCTGATTTAGCGACCATCGCGGTGAGTTTGGGAACGGCCGTTTGTCCCAACAACAGTTGCCCGGCCATCGGAGCAGAAATTTACCCGCTTCCCGGTGCTAGATGCGAAAACAGCAAAGTATACCGCACCATCTATTTGCGCGGTTACGGCGGCAACGGCAGTTATACCTACTACTGGAACGATGTGCGTGTGGCTGGCCCGCTAACAAATATGGGTTTTGGTTTTGAGATCAGCAACCAGGGGGCTACCAGCATCACCGGGGTTGGCAAGGTGGTATCGGGGGATGGGCAATTTGTGGAAGAAGAGCTGGTGGTGACGGATTTTGTCTGTGAGTGAGGGTGTGGACTGACATTTTTATGGAGATTAGAGATTGGAGATTAGCCAATTTCTAATCTCCCAATCCGGCCAAAAGACGCTCATACAGCTCCCGTACCTCAATCGGCCGTAGAAATTGCCCCACATAATGCTCCCCTACCCATAACTCAAAGTGCAAATGGGCATCTTCCGTCTCGCTGGTTTTGGAGGCGGGGGAACCACTGTTGCCCACCTCGGCGATTTTTTCACCCTGGGTGACAAAACCATCCACCTGAATGGTGTAACGGATGGCACTCAGGTGGGCGTAGCGGGAAATCAACCCGTTGGCATGTTGTATCCACACCTGCATCCCACGATAAAAGTCCAATCCCTCGGCTGAGGTGTAACCCAGTTCGTGCGCGTCATCATACCAGTGGTCAAACTGCCGTTCGTTCGGCCGTTCATACTCTAACAATGCTCGCACCACCACCCCATCGGCAGCCGCTAAAACGGCCGTTCCCCGTCCCCAGTAAAAATCCACCCCCTCATGTACCCCTAAACGGTAGTGGCGCGGGGCACCGGGCATTTGTAAATCGCGCCGGGTCAGGTCAGAACCCGCCACAGGCAGGGTGAACCCGGCTAATGAGGCCAGAAACGTGGGATCATGAGGTTGTAACCCTGATAGTTGTGGCCCGTCGGAAACGGCCGTTAATCGTTCTGGTTGGTCATAAAAATAAAGTCGCTCTTTGCCAGCCAGAATGAGTTGCCCTTCATACAAGGCAAATGTACTGATAAATGCCTGGGCTGGCAGTTGGTACAGTTGCACTAACGCACCCGTCTGTGGATGGAGCGAAAGTAACCGGCCACCTGCCTGATCCAACACAAAAACGGCCGTTTCTGTTGCTACGACTTGCCGGGGCTGACGAAATAACACGGCTGGTTGGAAAGTCTCTACCGGTTGGGCATTTTGCAGTAGGGTTAATGTTGGGGTGATACTGGCTGCGGGCAGTTGCAAAACGTATTGCCCCAGGCTGGTCACGCTAACATCTACCATATGCCCGGCCGGTAACAGCCATATCTGTTCCTGGGAGCCATCCCCATACCCCACT
>CAZPEJ010000450.1:0-4604 GCA_964585465.1 uncultured Ardenticatenaceae bacterium | reverse complement strand
AATCACTTTGGCAACGGCCGTTTGGTCAAAATGGCGCAACCCCTCCTCCTGGCAACGGGTGGTGATAAACAGGGCATACTCCTGAATCGTCCGTTCGTCGCGTGGCATAAACGGCTCAAAATCTGCCCGCACCTTAAACAAATCCCGAAACTCCTCATCATTCTCATAAAGGGCAAAATAGAGAGCCGGGCTGCCTTGCAAAATGATTTTCAAATGCAACGGCACCGCCTCCGGCAGCAGCGACTTTGCCAAAACCTGGCTGCTTTCCATCGTCACACTGGACTGGAAAGGGATTTCCCCTGTTTTTAAGCTACGTTTTAATGCTTCCCACGTCTCCGGGTTTCGCAACAAATCGGCCGCCTGGAGAATGAGATACCCGCCATTGGCGCGGTGCAAACTGCCATTTTTCAGGTTAGTGAAGTGGGTAAACACCACTCCACCCGCCATTTCATACTCCAAACGGCCGAATAAATTGTTGTACGTTGGGTTCATCTCTGCCACAACCGGTGCGCCTTGCAGTTTGCTGTTGTCCACAAACAAATTCACCTCATACCGGCGCAGGTCAATCTCCTCCTCACTCTCCAACTGGGGAGCAAAATCATCAATCTGGTTCAATACGTCCCGGTACACTTCATCCAGATAGCGCAAAATTTCTTCCTGGTCATGATACTGTTCGCGCAAATCGGCAAAGGGCAGTTGAATGGCCGATGCCGCCACCTGTTGGTCAATCTGGCGAATGTTTTGGCGGGCTTCCAGCTCCATCTGGTGCAACGCTGCCAACATGTCGGCCAGTTCATCACTTAAGGTTTCATACTGCTGTTGCAACTTTTCTTGTTCTGCCAGGGGGAGTTGTTGCAAATCGGCCGTTGTCATCTGACCGCCCTCTCGCACCGCCACCACAGCCAATCCAGAAGGGGTATTAACCAGGTTAAACCCTTCAGCCGCCGCTTTTTGGTGTAACTGTTGCAACAAACTATCTTGCTGCTGGTTCACCTGTTTGCGAATGTCCTCAATCGTCTCTTTGTACGTCTCGATATCAAATGCCTGGGGTAAATTGGCACTTAACTCAGAAATCAAAGCCGCCATACGCGCCTGAAAAACAGTCCCGTCGCCCGCCGAAAAGTTGATGGCGCGGGGCTGGTGCGGGGCGGTAAAGTTGTGAACATAGACCCAATCCTGAGGAGTGGGGCGTTTTGCGGCTCGCTCTTGTAAAAAACGTTCAATGGCGGTGGCGCGGCCCGTGCCAGCTGGCCCCAGAACAAAGATGTTGTATCCGTGACTTTGAATACCCATGCCAAATTCAATGGCTCGAATCCCACGCGGTTGACCAATGATGTGGGTGATGGCTGGTAAAACGGCCGTTGTTTCAAATGGCAACTGCGCCGGATCAACCAAACGCCGCAATTTATCGGGAGATAGAGGCTGCACGCCGAATACAGGAGAGGAGGGGGTAGGTGTGATCAAGGGGTGTTTTTAGTTTTGAGTTTCGAGTTTAAGGTTTCAGGTTTAAGGTTTCAGGTTTCAAGTGAACACATTATAATCCTAGACCTTGAGCGAACCAAACAGAGAAAGAGAATATGCAACAAACATTCAACAATAGTCATTCACCGCAAAAAAACGCGTCAATTCAAAACTGTTTTGCAGGTCAATCTGTAAAAGGTATCGGCCGTTTTTTCATGGTGTGGGTGGTATCGGCCGTTTTCCTGCTCACAGCCTGCGATTTCTCGATTGACCGTTCTTTGCCGCTTCCCACACTGGCCGCACAACCACCCGCTTTCTCTACCACACCGCTGCCCACTTCTGCTGCCCTCACCCCGACCCCGTTCTCCCTGCAAACGGCCGTTCCCCCCCTCCCCACCGCCACCTATGACCCCAAACTGGCGGATTGGACAGTTTTAATCTACATGAATGGTGATAATAACCTGGAACGGGCAGCTTTACTCGATTTGCAAGAAATGGAACTGGCTGGTAGTTCCAAACAAGTGAACGTGCTGGTGCAGGTAGACCGGGCGGTGGCAGAAACGGCCGAATTCGACGACTGGACAGATACCCGGCGTTACCTCATACTCGGCGACGCAGACACCACCCTGCTGACCTCCCAACCCATTGCCAGCCTGGGCGAACAAAACATGGGCGACCCGGCCGTATTAGCCGACTTCCTCACCTGGGGCATTCGCACCTACCCCGCCAATCGGTACGCCCTCATCCTGTGGGATCATGGCGCAGGGTGGAATGGCATCTCCTTCGACAGCGATGGCGCCACCTATGGACAACCAGATTTTTTGAGCCTGGCGGATGTGGCGGGTGGATTAGCCCAGGCACTCGCCCAAACCAACCTGCCGCACCTGGATGTATTGGCTTTTGATGCCTGCTTGATGGGGCAGCTAGATGTTTTCCAGGCCATTCAACCCTTTGCCCGTTATGCGGTGGCCTCCGAGGAGTTGACCCCAGGGCAGGGGTTTGATTATACGGCCGTTCTGGGCCACCTCTACGCCAATTCCCAAATGGATGGAGCCGCTCTGGCAAACCAAATGGTGACAGATTTTGTCACCCAGTACACCCAAAACAGCCGCAACGATTTTGTCACCTTATCGGCCGTTGACCTGACCCGGTTACCCACACTCACCCAGGCCGTTGAGCAGTTAGCCAACACCTTGATGCCCTTAACGGCCGATACCGCCAGCGCAGTCGGGGATGCTCGCACCAGCGCACAAGCCTATGCCCAGGTGTATGCGGACGGCAGCGAACGGTATGGAGCGATTGATTTATCCCATTTTGCCGCCATTTTAGCCCAACGCAGCCCCAATTCGGCCGTGCAAACTGCCGCCCAACAGGTGGTACAACAGGTCAACCAAACTGTCCTGGCAAACGGCTCCGGCTCTGGCCTGAAAAACAGTCACGGCATTGCCATCTACTTCCCCCCCACCGCCGCCAGCTACACCCCTGGGTATGAACGGATAACCGGGTTAAAAACATGGAACGCCTTTCTCAGCAATTACCACATCACCAGCCTGGACAACCTGCCGCTGCCAGAAGTGATCTTAACGCAGGTGTTACAAACCCAGGTCGGTTTACAAAACCCGGCTTACCTGGAGTTTCAAATTGTGGGACGGGATATAACAGAGGTGTGGTTGTTGGGGGGACGATATGAGGAAAACGGCCGTCGCCGCCTGCTGGAGTATGACCGCCTCATCCCAGAACCCACCTACCTGCCCGATGGCAACCAGCTAACTGAGTGGCGCGATGGGGTACATCAAGACTTTTTTATCTGGGATACGCGTGTGACCTACCTGAGTGATACGGCCGGGAATGGGGATTTTGTGGTGATGTGGCCCACCGAGCCGGGCAGCACTCTGTTTACCGTGCGCGGGTTGTTTCGCCGTGCCAATTCCGGCTCATACACCCCAGCCCATCTGGTTTTTGACCATTTCACTGGATCATTAACGGCCGTTTGGAGTGTCCAGGCCAGTGATAACACCGCCGCCGCCCAGATTATTCCCGAACCAGGGGATGAATTTCAGATGAGTCACCTCTATTTATTAGAAAGTGGGGATATAACGGCCGAACCCGGCCCCAGCCTCTTTTTCGACACCAACCGACAACTCTACTTTTCCTGGGCACCCCTTCCCGATGGGGATCATTTCCTCGGTTTTCGCGCCGTGAATGTGGCCGGAAAAACGGCCGAATCCCTCACCGACCTCACCATCCAAAACACCACCCTGCTCCCTGGTTACACCGCCTACCTCGACCCCTACCTCGGCTTCCAATTCCTCTACCCCGAAAGCTGGTACCGCCCCACCTATCAAGACGGACTGCTCTACACCACCAGCCCCGACACCACCACCCAATTACAAATCACCCTCTACCCCAATTTAACGGCCGACATTACCGCCAACACCCTCAAAACCCAAACCCTGGCCCAGTTTGGTGGGGTAGACACCCTGTTTGAAGACAACTTTACTGTGGCTGGCACATTGGGCCAACGAACAGCCTATGGTTACATCAAACCCGATGGCACCCCCCACACCGGCATTTTTGCCGTTTTTATCCAGGGCAACACCGGTTATGTTGTAGACCTGGACGGTTCACAACTCAACGAAGCCGCCACCGTCGAAACCATGTCCACCCTGCTGCAAAGCTGGCAATTTTTACCCGCCGGTATCGGTTTGCAGCCCGGAAAGTGGGCACAACTCGATTTTGAGACCTTCTCCGTTGCCCAACCCACCGATTTTGTGCCACAGCCGCTAAACGGGTGGCAACGGTTTATCGCCGGGCCACAAACCTTTGTCGCCCTCCGCACCCAACCAGCCACCAGCCAAACGACAGACGTGCTGGCTGCCCTGCTACGTGATGCCGCCAATGGCATCCCCAGCTTCACCACCGACCCCTCCCGTCTGCTCTACCTGGGTGGAGCCACCTGGGATCGGGCCGATTTTCGCTACACCGCCGCAGACGGCCAGGAGATATGGGGGTACATCATGGTCAAACAAGAAGCCGGGCAAGAAGTCGTCGCCTGGGTAGAGGCCCCCGCCACCACCTATAACAACCTGGAAACAAACGTCTTCCTCACCATGATTGCCGACCTGGCCCCTCACCCATAAACT
>CAZPEJ010000449.1:0-4607 GCA_964585465.1 uncultured Ardenticatenaceae bacterium | reverse complement strand
ACCGTTGCAAGGGGGAGTCATCTACAATTAAAATTTTCATGGTTTGTGATGGTTCAAGGCAGGATCGTCTATTTCCAGGCAAGTTGTACAATTACTTAGGCATGTGGATTAAATAACCTACAAGAGATTAGAGATTGGAGATTGAACCAATTGTTAATCTCTAATCTCAGTTCTGTGAGTTGTTTAATTTTCATTCCTTATCAGCTTTGTTTTTTATCAGGTTAGACGCAAATAGACACCATTAGGATGCAAAAATTTTGTAACCAGGAGGACAAAACCCCATGAACATGAAAGAACATATCCTGACCGCGATGAGAGAGCAGTTTTATCATTGGGAGCTGCTTCTGGCGGAAACGAACGAGGCGCAACTGGTGGCTCCACAGTTACCTTCACAATGGTCTATCAAAGACATCATCATCCATTTGTGGGCCTGGCAACAACGTTCCATTGCACGGGTGGAGGCAGCATTATCCGGCCGGGAACCACAATTTCCTCAATGGTTGCCAGGGGTTGAGCCGGAGAACGTGGAAGATACGGAACCCATCAACCAGTGGATTTATTCAGCCTACCACGCTCAATCCTGGTCATCTACTCACCAGAACTGGCGGGAAGGGTATTTACGTTTTCTGGAACTGGGAGAAACTTTTCTGGAACGAGAAATGTTAGATACGGAGCGATACACCTGGTTGCAAGGGTATTCGATTGCGCTCGTTTACCTGGCTTCCTATGACCACCACCAAGAACATCTGGAACAGGTGGTAAACTGGTTAAAGGAAGACGAATAGATGTAACCGTCCGATCCAGCAAAACTGTATAGTTTCTCTTTGTTAATTCTCGATAATTTCGATTTTTTCAATCGTATCTGGCACAGCATCGGCCGGAGCTAGTTCACCTCTGGGGTCAACGAAGGTAATAGAATCTAAAATTTCCTGTCCGCCGGTTAATTCGCCAAAAATTGTGTGAGCACCGTCCAACCAATCCGTAGCTACCAGGGTGATAAAAAATTGGCTGCCGTTGGTGTTGAGGCCGCTATTTGCCATAGCCAACAGTCCGGCACGGTCGAAAACCAACCCGTTGCTGGTTTCATCTTCAAACTGATACCCTGGCCCTCCGGTGCCCGTTCCGGTGGGGTCTCCTGCCTGGGCCATAAAGTCGGGTAATACGCGGTGGAAAATGGTGCCATCATAAAAACCCTGAGTTGCCAGGTAAACAAAGTTGTTGACGGTGATGGGGGATTGGTCATCAAACAGTTGTACTCTCAACTCCCCTTTGTTGGTCTGAATGACAGCTTCATAGTTTTTTGTGGTGTCAATGGTCATGGCGGGGGGGCCGCTTTGGGCGTAGAAGTTGTTACGGGCAGCAGGTTCCAGGGTGGTTAACGGCCGTTCCCCTTCCAGCGTCGTCCCGGCATCATCGCGGCGCACAAAGTAGGCTACTGCAATCAACAACACCAATACAGCAATCACACCACCCCCGATGGCAATCAGGCGGTTTTGTTCAGCCTGTTTTTTCTTTTGCACCTCCTCCCGACGTTGTTTAATAGATGGTACATTTTTTGACATTTTAATTTGCTCCTTTTGAATGGGACTCCCTTTTTCGTTCTAACCAGACAATGGCATAGAGGCCCAAAACGGCCGTTACCCCGGCAATAGCATATGCCTCGGTCACGGTTGCTTCGGCAATAAACAACCCCAACATACCAAACAGACCAGCCAGCAAATACAAAACCAGTACCGCCTCACGCTGGCTAAAACCGAGTTCCACCAGGCGGTGGCTGATGTGATCCTTCCCTGGGGTATTGGGGCTAACTCCACGTCGTAAACGAGAGAACACCACCAACGTGGTATCAAAAATAGCCAGCCCCAGGATAAAAACAGGCACCATCCAGGTCACCCGGTTGATATTTTCAGGGAAACGTAATTGCAACCCCAATATCGCCAGCGAAAAACCTAAAAATAACGCGCCAGCATCCCCCATAAAAATTTGGGCTGGTTTGAAGTTGTAACGCAAAAAACCAAGACACGCCCCCAGAATGCCCGCCGCCAGCCCAGCTACCAGGAATTGACCGTTTTGCAACCCCAACAACAGGATAAAAGCGGCCGCCACCGCGCTCACACCAGCACTCAAGCCATCCATGTTATCCAAAAAGTTGATGGCGTTGCTGATGCCCGCCAGCCACAAAAAGGTGACGATGTAATTGACCACCTCAGGCAACGGTAGGCGCACATGAATACCGTAATAAACCAACACCAGAAAACCGACAAACTGCCCGCCCAATTTAGCCCAGGCTGGAATGTGCAACCGATCATCTATTAAACCGGTGAGTGCTACGATGCTAGAGGCCAGCAGCACCGCTACCACCGAGGCGGCCAACTGAGCGGAAAAGAGCAAGACGGCAACAATGGCCCCGGCAAAAATCGCCACCCCGCCCATCAAGGGCATTGGGGTGGTGTGCAGTTTGCGCTGGGCGGGTGTGTCTACAAACCCCAACCAGATGGCCGCCTGCCGCACCCAGGGTGTGCCAACGGCCGTTACTGCCAAAGCAATCAGGAAAATGGCAATAAATGTCATATCAAGGGGTAGGGGCCGCTTCGTTATTTAGCTGGTTAATAAAGTTCTGGATTTGTGCCTGGGCCTGCTGGTTGGGTGTGAGGGTTAACGCGCCCTGGGCAATGGTAACGGCCGTTTCCAAATCCCCCATATCGCGGTACACACTCGCCTTATACAACTCCAACTGCCAACCAGGAATTTGATTCCGCGTATTGGTCGCCGTTGCCTGATCCAGAGCCGCCAGCGCATCCTCATACGCCTTCAACAACTGATGCACCTGGGCCAGTTGCAGCCAGGCACGCGGGTTTGCACTATTCTCCGCCAGCGCCGCCTGCAACGTCTCAATGGCCTGGTTGTAATAGGTCGTTTTTTCAGCTTCGCTGGCATTGGCAGCACAACTGATATAGGTGTCAGCCAGATTGAGGTAAGTCTGGTTGTAATAAGGGTCTATGGTCAATGAATCGTTGTACAGGGTAATCGAGCCATCACAATCCCGCTTCAAGGCCACCAGCAGGCGGGCGTACTCGTTGCGAATCACAGAGTTCTGCGGACTGAGTTTCAGAGCATCCTGGTAAAACATTTCGGCCGATTCCAGCCGTGCCAGTCGTTCATCATCTGTGCGGCTCAATTCCGTCCAGCGAGTATTCAGGCGAGCCAGATTGGCAGTGTGGTCAGTATTGAGAGGGTTGATCCGTTGGGCATCCAGCAAACGTACCTGGGCGTTTTCCAGCAATGTCTCTTGTTCTACTACTTCTGTTGTCAATGTGGAACGTTCCAGATAGGCCCGCCCCAAAAAGAGGTAATAAAAATCTTCGTTGGGAGCCATATCAATGGCTTGTTCGTAAATGGCAATGGCCGTGTCCCACAAAGCCACATCGCGGGTGCGGGCGGCCTGATCGTCAAAGGGTTTACCCCGTTTATACACCATGTCTGCCTGAATAATTCGCATGTTGGTGACACTGATAGCGGCAAAAGCCACGATGAAAGCGACCACCAACGTCACGTAACCGAAGGTTGAGCCTGTGACCCTCACACGCGACATCCATTGCCCGGCCAAAAAGGTGGCGGCGGTAAAAATGAGCAAAATGACAAAGATGTAAAAAACGGTCAGGTAACTGGAGACGTTACTCGCCTCTACCACCCTGGCCTGCAAATCGGTTAATCCCTCCGGGCGGCGGAAGATGAGCGAACTGAGTAACATGTTGGTATGCAGGAAGGTGTAAAACAGCCCCAAAGCCAGAGAAACAAACCCCATGACCAAACCAGGGAGTAAAAATTGATGCCAGGAGCGATCCCACATCAGGTAAATGAGGCCCAGGCACACCAGCAGCAGAATTAAACCGACGAAACTGCCTGCCACAATGGCTGGTAGGGAGAACAGGAAACCAACAACGGCAATGCTACCCGCCACTTGGGTTGCCTGATTGGATTTGATGAAGAGCAAAACGGCCGATAATGCACACAATCCGGCCCACACCAAGAGTAAACTGCGCCCCAACAGTTGGGTCATGTTCAGGTCGTCTGGAGTGGGCAAGACAAACCGCAACACCAGACTAACCACCGCCACGCCTGCAAAAACGGCCGCTACCAGCTGTTGGCGGTCGGGAGCTAGTTTGGCAGAAACGGCCGAAAGGCTCAGTTCTCCATTTTTGACCATCTCGCTCAAACTGAGCAGTGTTCCCATAGACCAGGTGAGCAGCAACATGACAAAAATGTAGGGGGAGTTGATATACTCTCGCGGGTTGCCATTGGTAATGGAGCGTTCAAAAAAGGATTGATAAAAAATTTCTCCCGCCCGCAGGTCGTCGGCTGAATCTATCACTTTTCCTTGTGGGGGGGCGTAGGTGATGTAGCTATACCCCATAGTGCCAATCATGAGGGCTAACATCAAGGTCATGAGCCAAACGGCTCCCCAGCCAGCAGTGGTTTGGCTTTCTCCGGCGGGACGGGGGGAAACGGCCGTTTTGCGTTTGCGGCCAGCGGGTGGCGGGGTGGCGGGGGTTTCGGGCTGGCGAACCTCCTGCAAACGGGGCACCAGGTACCCCATGATAAACATC
>CAZPEJ010000448.1:0-4609 GCA_964585465.1 uncultured Ardenticatenaceae bacterium | reverse complement strand
CTTCCTGGATCGCAATGTGGATTTTTTGATGAGTTTTGAAGACGGCGTATTAGGCACGCGCTACCCCGCGCCGTATGAGGCATACCGCCGATTGAAGGAGGAGGAGCGAAAGGAGAAGAGCGAGGAGCGAGGAGCGAGGAGCGAGGAGCGAGGAGCGAAACCCGAAACTCGAAACTTGAAACTCGCAAACTGTCATGGAAAGAGCAGCGTGAATTAGAAAGTGCCGAGCAGCAAATGGCAGAACTGACCGAAAAAATTGCCCAGCTAGAAGCGGCCATCAACAGTGCAGGCGGCGATTATGTGCGTCTGCCTGGTTTGGTGGCACAATTAGACGAGGCCAAAGAAAAATTAACGGCCGTTGAAGAACGTTGGTTAGAGCTTTCGGAAATAGCTGTCAGCAATTAGCCGTCAGCAGAGAAGCCGTCAGCAAGGGAAGCTGATAGCTGATAGCTGATGGCTAAAAGCTGATAGCTGACAGCTATCAGCTACAAGGAGTTTTATGACAACACCCCCCACGATTCCCATTGAGGTTTTGGCCCAGGTGCCATTTCCGGGTTTGGCCTTCCCTGGCAGCCTGGCCTTTAGCCCCGACGATAAACTCATCACCTATTTGCACAGCCCAGATGGCACCCTGAGCCGCCAGTTGTATGCCCTGGACATAGAAACCGGCGAAACCACACTGTTGGTGACACCCCCCGGCGGCGGGGCAACGGAAGAAAACCTGTCGCTGGAGGAAAAGTTGCAGCGAGAACGGCAACGGCAGCGCGAGACGGGTATTACCAGTTATGCCTGGGGCAAAAACGGCCGTTCACTCATCCCCCTACGCGGCAGCATCTACGTTCAAGATGGCCCCGCTGCCCCTTTGCGCCAGATTGTGGCAAACAACGGCAAACCCGCCCTCAGCCCGCGCTTCTCGCCCGATGCTAAATGGGTGGCCTACGTGCAAGATGCCGAGTTGTATGTGGTTTCGGCCGATGGCGGCCAGCCACGCCAACTCACCAGTGGGGCGCGTGGCACAGGCAAAACACACGGCCTGGCTGAATTTGTGGCCCAGGAGGAGATGGGGCGGCATCAAGGCTTCTGGTGGTCGCCCGATAGCCACTGGCTGGCCTTTGAGGAAGTAGACGAAACCCACATTCCGGTGTACCGCATCGTTCACCAGGGCAGCGAAACCCCCGGCGAAGTGGGCTACGAAGACCACCGTTACCCCTTTGCCGGGCAGGAAAACGCCAATGTGCGGCTGGGGGTGGTTTCCAGAGAGGGCGGCGAACCCGTTTGGATGGATTTAGGGGCAGCGGAGTATTTGACACGGGTGAACTGGCTGCCAAACGGCCGTTTAACCACCCAACTAGAAAACCGCGAACAAACCGTCCTCGATTTAGATGAGTATGACCCACAAACGGGGCAACGGCGCACCCTGCTCACCGAAACCAACGAGACCTGGATCAACCTGCACCAGTTGTTCCGCCCCCTCAAAAACGGCCGTTTTATTTGGGCCTCCGAGCGCACCGGCTACCAACACCTCTACCTGCACAGCCCCGATGGCTCCATCCAGGCCCTCACTTCTGGCGAGTGGATAGTGGAAGAAATAACGGCCGTTGACGAGAAAAACCGCCTGCTCTACTTCACCGCCACCCGCGCCACTCCCCTGGAAAGCCACCTCTATGTGGTCTCATTAGACGGCGGCGACGTGCGCCAGATCACCACCGAGCCGGGTTTTCATAACGTGGTCATAGATCATGCCTGCCAACGTTTTCTGGACACCTGGCAATCGGTGAACCAGCCCCCCACCATCACCCTGCGCTCCCTGGCCGATGGCAGCCCCATCCGCCCTGTTTTCACCCCCTCCGACCCGCGCATCGCCCAGCTTGGCCTGCAACCACCGGAACTGGTCACGCTGCTCAGCCGCGACGGCGCAACCTTGTACGGGGCCATCTACCGCCCACCAGCCAGCTTTGGCCCCGGCCCCTACCCGGCCATTGTAGCGGTGTATGGCGGCCCCCATGCCCAGGTGGTGGCGAACGCCTGGCGTATGACGGTGAATATGCGGGCACAATATCTGGCGAGTTTGGGTTTTTTGGTCTTTTCGCTCGACAATCGTGGCAGTGCGCGGCGCGGGTTGGCCTTTGAGGGCACCATTCAGCACAACATGGGCGATCTGGAGGTGCAGGATCAGGTAGATGGGGTGAACTGGCTCATCGAGCAAGGGTTGGTTATTAAAGGGCGGGTGGGTATTTATGGCTGGAGTTACGGCGGTTTTATGTCCTGCATGTGTCTGGCACGCGCCCCGGAGACGTTCCAGGTAGCTATCGCCGGCGCGCCCGTGTCCGCCTGGGACGGCTACGACACCCATTACACGGAACGGTACATGGGCACACCCCAAACCAACCCCAAAGGGTATGAAACGGGCAGTATCATGTCTCACGTTTCACACATCACGGGTAAATTATTACTGATTCATGGCCTGTTAGATGAAAACGTGCATTTTCGCCATACCGCCCGGCTGATTAACGCCCTGATCGCCCACCGCAAACGGTATGATTTGTTGTTGTTGCCCGATGCGCGACACTCCACACGAAAAACGGCCGATGTGATTTACATGGAAGAAATCATCCGCGACTACTTTTTGCAGAACCTGTAAAAATTTAGAAGCCATTAAATTATAACAAGTCGTTGGGGGCCGCCTTGTTGGTCTGTTTGCGGCGCAGCAGAATGGTGATGGTGGCACCTAATCCGATGAGTAGGGTGATGGGGGTGAGGATAAACCAGCCCACAATCGGGGCAAACCCGGCGGCTACCAGCAAAACGGCCGTTTTTAACGTCTCGCCCAATGTTTCTACCGTGTGGGGGTATAACCGGCCCCGCAACAGCAACAAAAACCCACTTAACCCTGTCACTGCCAAAGCCAACAAAGCCAGCAGAATCAAAACCGTGATTAACTGCAACACCTCGGCTTGCGCCAGCAACACCGCCAGGATGCCAAAAAAGGCCAGATTCACCACCCCCACCCAAAAAGAACGCCCCGGACGGCTTTCCATCTGGAGTTGCACCCGATGGGTAAAGTTGGGCATGAGATATGACCAAATGGTTAAAAGGGCGACCAGTGTTGCCCCGCCAATGACACTTAATACAATGATCCCTGCTGCGTCTTCCATAAGTTGCCTCTAAGCCGTAGGGCGTATTGTGTTGTACGCCGTAAGGTTATAAATTGACACACTGCTGAAGGGGATTAGAGATTGGCAAATCTCCAATCTCTAATCTCCATAAAAATACACCATAAAATGCTCGTTACCCCTGGTTTTCATTGATTAAAAGGCGGTTGCCTACTAACCAGGCGGCAAATGCCAATAGGAATAACCAGGCCCACTGGTTGACAGCCAGCTCCAAAACGGGCGGAAAAGTGGGGGGGTGTTGCCAAACGGCCGTTCCCCAAGCCACCCACGCCGCCCAGGCCGACCCCAAAACCTCCGCCATCTGCTGGATGCCCGTCTGGGCGACTGTTTGCCACCGGGCCAACACTGTTTGCACCGAAGACCATAAACCTGCCAACATCAAAGCTGCCCCGGCCAGTTGCGCCAGCAGCATCCAGGGAATCCAGGCCGGGGTGGTGGGTTCTGGCTGAATGGTTTGCAACACACGAGGGGCAAAATCTGTTGTCAGGGGGAGATCGGTAACGGCCGTTAATGCGGCAAAAACGGTCTGCAACTCAGCCAGCGATTGTTGGCAGGTTGGGCAACTTGTCAGATGGCTCTCCACCATCCGGTTGGTTTCTGCGTCCAACGTATGATCTAGATATTCGTTTAAGGTGAACTCGTCAAGATGTGTCATAACAACTTATGGCTTTTTGGGAACTCAGGGGGTTGACAACCAAACGTTTCACGTTTTACTGCAAACCCCAGGAAATTTCACGTTTCACGTCAAAAACTATCCCTTGTCTATTGCCAGCAGCCGTTGTGCCAGCAGTTTTCGCGCCCGAAAAAGGTCGCTTTTAATGTCACTTAACGGCCGTTTTAACAACGTGGCAATCTCCTCATAACTCAATTCCTGGAAATGGCGCAACTCAATTACCAGGCGGTGGCGGGGTGACAGTTGCAAAATTTCGCGGCGAATCTGTGATTTCTGCTCTTGTTTCACCATGGTTTGCTCCGGGTTGAGGGTATTGGGGGAAGGAAAAGCATCCAAATCGGCCGTTTCGTCATCCTCTCCTCCCAAATCTGCCTCCAAAACGGTGGGGTGGGTTCGTTCTGCTTCCAACCAGTTAAAAGCGGTATTGGCGGCAATCCGTTTCACCCAGGGGGCAAACGGCCGTTCTACCTCAAACCCGGCCAATGAACGATAAGCCCGCAGAAACGTCTCCTGGGTCACATCCTCCGCATCCCGTCGCTGTCCCAATAAACGATAAGCCACATTAAAAACGGCCGATTGGTGGCGGCGCACCAACTCGGCAAATGCCGCCCCGTCACCCTGTTTTGCCCGTTGTACCCACGTTTGTTCGTCCGCCAAAGACATTGTCGTTTCCTATTCTAATGTTACCCCGATTCTGCAAAAAAGTTGCAGAAAAATTATGCAAGGTTTACGATAGGGGTGAAGAGCGAGGAGCGAGAGGCGA
>CAZPEJ010000447.1:0-4625 GCA_964585465.1 uncultured Ardenticatenaceae bacterium | reverse complement strand
TCTCCTCGTCGACGCTGACGACCGGGATCCCCTCCCCGTCGGATCGCTTCGCCGTTACCACGAAGAAGAGTTAGTGCTGGAAATTTATTACTCGGAAAATATCTCCTTTAATACACCCATTCGTATGGAACGAATTAACCAACTGCTCATTCCCATAGATGGCACCCACGCCGGGCAAGGAAACATCTTCCTGGGTTCTAACGGCAACTGGCTCATTGGGGTTATGGTGGCCGAAGACCCCGAACCGCTGCTCTCTGTTATGCGTGTGTTGGGGTATTTGAGGTGAGGCGTTTCGAGTTTTGAGTTTCGAGTTTTGAGTTAGGAGAAAACCGTGTTTATCTATTTTACCCGTGTCATCTGTAGTTAATCTCGGTTTTAATCTCCAATCCCTAATTTCCTCCGCAAACAAAAAGGATAACCATGTCTGAAACCATACAATCTGATTTTTGGGCTGAATTGAAACAGGAAATGGAACAACTGTGGCGGGCTGTCCGCAATGGGACGGGCGCGATGGGTGCCAACATTCGTAACCAGATGCGTCGGGCGCGGGGGGCCAGGGTGGATTACATCTGGTTGCCGGTGGGTGGCGCGCTGCCAGAACGGGCAGACCCGCCGCGCAGTTTTGTAGAACGGCGATTGCCTTTGCCGCCACCCGCTTTTAGCATGGAGACGTTTAACCACCTGATGCAACTGGTGGCGGATGCGGAGAATATCAAAGGGGTGGTTTTGGTTTTTCAAGGGTTTGCGGCCGGGTTAGCCACCTTACAAAACTTTCGTCGGGCGGTGCAACGGTTGCGGGCTGCGGGCAAAGAGGTGGTGGTGTATACCCCTTATCTGGATTTGCCCCACTATTACGCTGCCACCGCTGCCGACCGGATTGTTGCCCCGCCCAGTGCCCGCTTCGAGGTGTTAGGGCTTCGCACCGAGGTGACTTATTTGAAAGATGCGTTGCAGCAGGTGGGTATGAAGATGGATGTGGTGCAAATCTCCCCCTACAAAACTTCGGCAAATCCATTGGGAAATTCTACCATGACCCCGGAGGAGCGGGAGCAGTTTAACTGGTTGTTGGATGAACGGTATGACATGATAACGGCCGATATTGCCGCCGACCGCCATTTAACTCAGGACGGGGTGAAACAGCTGATTGACCGTGCCCCTATTGCCTCGGAGATGTTGGTGGGATTGGGGGTGATCGATCATGTCGGGTATGAGGATGAGTTGGAACATTGGCTGGCTGACAAAACGGCCGTTCCCACCACTCCCGAAAAAACAGAACGGCCGAAAGCCAACCTGCTCACTTGGGAACGGGCCTACCCCCTGTTGACCGAAAAACCCCGCCGCCGCCCACGCCGGTTTATTGGGGTGGTCAGCCTGGAGGGGTTGATTGTGCGCGGGCCAAGCCGCCATTCTCCATTAGGATTGCCCATTCCTTTCCTGGGAGGTGACACCGCCGGAGAGATGACACTTTCTCGCCTGTTGCGCCGCGCCGAACAGATGGAGCAGATGGCTGCCCTCATTTTTCATGTGGATTCACGCGGTGGAGATGCGCTGGCCTCCGACTTGATTGGGCGGCAAATTAAACGCCTCAATCAAAAAAAGCCCGTCCTGGTTTATATGGGCAACGTAGCCGCTTCTGGCGGTTATTACGTCAGCGCGGCCGCGCGGCACATTATGAGCCAGTCAGGAACAGTAACAGGCTCCATTGGGGTGATTACCGCCCGCATCAGCACCCAGGGGCTGTATGAAAAGTTACACATGAACCCGGTGAGCCTGGAGCGGGGGAAACACGCCGGACTTTATAACAACGAAGCCCCAATGAGTGAGGAGGAGCGGGAACTGTTCTGGCAGGGGATTATGGAGGCTTACCAACTGTTTAAGCAGGAGGTGGCTGCGGGTCGGAAGTTGCCTATTGAGGCGTTAGACCCGATTTGTGGTGGGCGTGTGTGGACAGGGCGGCAGGCGTTGGGGCACGGATTGGTAGATAGTCATGGGGATTTTGTGGATGCAGTGAAAAAAGCAGCCGAACTAGCGGGGTTACCAACCGATGATGCCCACGAGATTCCAGTGGTCAATTTGTATCTCCGCGATGGGGAGTATGTGCCACCCCAACCTTTTGAGGCGATAGAGGAAATCGGCCGTTTTCTTTTGGGTGAATGGGTGGAGCAGATAAACGGCCGTTCTCTTCTTTTAATGCCCTATGACTTTTCTGACATGCGCTCACCGTGGTCATAGAATTAGACGGGCTTAAGAGGAACAGTTGCTGATTGACTGACAAATCTTTTTAAGGAGTGCTTTTCAAAAGCTAAAAACAGTTTACCTTTCTTTGAATGATCACAAAAAAAAGGAAGCTAATGATGAAAAACAGTCCCAACCTTGCCCGCAGCGGATGGTAAGCGGATAGTGCTTGATTACCATCCGTTTATCCGTTTCTATCCGTTGCCCGCAGCGGATGAAAATAACATTTGTCAGTCAACCAGGGAACGGTTGGCTGGCTGGTTCTCCGTCAACCAATCTCTAATCTCCAATCTCCAATCTCTTCTAGGTTATTTAATCCGCATTCCTGAAGACAACGAGTTTGGGAGGATGTAAAATTACCGCATGAGTTTTCAACCACCTGAACGAGTACAACAAATTTTAGACAATCTGCCCACGAAACCGGGGGTTTATATCCACAAGGATAAAAACGGGACGATTATTTATGTGGGTAAGGCGATTAACCTGCGGAATCGGGTGCGTTCTTACTTTGCCACCAATGTAGACTCCACCAAAACCCTGCGCCTGCGAAACCAGATTGAGGATGTTGAGATCATCACCACCGATTCGGAGTTGGAAGCGTTGTTGCTGGAGATGACGCTCATCAAAAAACACAAACCGCGCTACAACATCATGCTCAAGGATGATAAGCGGTATCCGTATATCAAGGTTCATTGGCGGGAGCCTTATCCTAAGGTGACGGTGACGCGGCGCATGGATAAGGATGGTTCGCGTTACTTTGGGCCGTATACTTCGGTGTGGGCGGTGCATCAAACGCTGGATTTGCTGCGGAAGATTTTTCCTTATTTGACGTGTGACCGGGTGATTACGGGTAAGGATGAACGGCCGTGTCTCTATTATGACATTAAACTGTGCAACGGGCCGTGTATTGGGGCGGTTAACCAGGCGCAGTACCGTGAGATGATTCAGCAGTTGATGGATTTCTTAAACGGCCGTTCTGACCACATTGCCAAAGGCATCGAAGCCAAAATGAACGCCGCCGCTGAAGCCATGCAGTTTGAAAAAGCGGCCGAATACCGCGACCAACTCAAGGCTATTCAAGCTGTTGTCACCAAACAAAAGGTCATCTCAACGGCCGATACCGACCAGGACGTAATCGCCTTTGCCCGCGACCAGGGGGATGCCTGTGTACAGGTCTTCTTCATTCGCCAGGGCAAACTGATTGGCCGTGAATACTTCCTGTTAGAAGGCACCGAAGGCGAAACCGACCAGGACGTATTGCGCGATTTCCTCACCCAGTTCTACGATGAAGCCGCTTATGTGCCAAAAGAAGTGTTGTTGCCCCATGAAGTCGAAGAAGCCAGGGTGATTGAGCAGTGGTTGAAACAAAAACGAAATACCAAAGTGGCATTGCATGTGCCACATCGCGGGCAAAAGAAGGAACTGGTGGAGATGGCGGCCAACAATGCCCAAGACACGCTGGCAACGTTGCGCCAGCAGTGGGCGGCCGACCGTTCCAAACATGTGGCGGCTATTACCGAACTGCAAGAAGCCCTGACGTTGCCTGTGCCACCCAGCCGTATTGAGTGTTACGACATCAGCCATACGCAGGGGGCGCAAACTGTCGCTTCGATGGTGGTTTTTGTGCAGGGGGCACCGCGCAAGAGCGATTATCGCCGTTTCAACGTCCGCACCGTTACCAACAACGACTACGGGGCGATGAAAGAAGTTCTCACTCGCCGCTTCCAACGATACAAAGAGGCTGTGTCTGGCGAACTGCACGACCCCACCGAAATTGGCAAACAGAAGGAGACGGCCTGGGCGATTTTGCCCGATTTGCTCATTGTGGATGGGGGCAAGGGGCAGCTGGCGATGGCTATGGATGTGCTGCATGAGTTTGGCCTGTTTGATGAGGTGCCATTGGCTGGGCTGGCTAAACAGGAGGAGGAGCTTTTCCGGCCGGGGATGGGGGAATCGGTGCTGTTGCCGCGCCGTTCAGAGGCTCTTTATCTGGTGCAGCGGGTGCGGGATGAAGCTCACCGCTTTGCTAACGAAGGCCACCGTACCCAACGTTCTAAGGTGGGCATTGCTTCGGTGTTGGATAGTGTGCCGGGCATTGGCCCCAAACGGCGCAAAGCATTACTCACTCATTTTGGTTCGTTGGACGAGTTGAAGAAGGCGACAGTGGGGGAAATAACGGCCGTTCCTGGCATCTCCCTCGATGTAGCTCAGTCCATCAAAGACCATTTGGCCTAAAGCACCCTATGAAAACAGTTACACTTTCCTCGAAATTTCAAATAACTATCCCATTTGCGGCTCGCAAATTCTTAAACCTTCAACCTGGACAAAAAATCCATCGGTTCTTTAATCCGCGTTCCTAAAAAGCCGCCGCCACAGGTTGGTTTGCAGGA
>CAZPEJ010000446.1:0-4628 GCA_964585465.1 uncultured Ardenticatenaceae bacterium | reverse complement strand
TTTCTCTGGTCACGTTTTACGTTTCACGGCAAACCCCACAAAATCCGAAAGACCCGAATTATCTTTTTATAGATTGCGGCCGTTTCCTAAACGGCCGTAATCTTTTTTATAACCAGCCGCGTTTGTGCAAATACCATAACAACAGCAGCGTTAGCCCAATACCAAACAGGTTGACCAACATAAACAGCAGTGGGTGATAAGCTGTTGGCAAAATATCTACATTGATGCCAAAAATCGTTGCCAGCAGTGTCAACGGGGCGGTCAAAATGGTAATAAACGTCAACACCCGCACCACCCCATCAATCCGGTGCGAAGCCAGTGTATCTATGGTGTCTGATAAGCCGTTGATTACATCCATATGTTCATCTAACATGGCTTTCAGTTGGGTCAGATGATCCCCCAGGTTGCTCCAGTAGAGGGTTAAATCGTCGTGGATGAAGGGCCAGTTGCCTTTTTCCAGTGCATGTATGATGTCCAATTGCGGCCGTAAAATGTGGCGCAAGGCAATGACATCGCGTCGTACAATGGCAATGTCTTGCAAAACATGTTCTGTCTCCTCATGAAAAAGGTGTTCTTCGGCGTGGCGAATGTTGTGGTTTACTTTGTCCAGGATGGGAAAACAGTAATTAATTAAGTCGTGTAGAACTTCGTACAGCATCGGGCTGGCTCCACGCCCCATAAGTTTTTCGCGGGTGGTTTCGTCTGTTTGGGCGCGGGCAAATAGTTCATCGAGGGGTTTCAGGTTGCCTGTGTGGCATGTCACCAGGATGCCTCTGCTGATAAAGATGTCTACTTCGCTGGGGCGAGAAATTTTCTCCTGGGCATCCCACCGGGGCATATGAACCACCAGGAACAGGTAATCGTCGTGGTGGTCAATTTTGGGAAATTCTAATTCGTTTAGGCAGTCGCGCAGGTTGAGGGGGTGAAATTGGGGGTATTGTTGTTGCAGTTGGGCTACATCGTCTGGGGTGGGCTGGATGATGTTTGTCCAGGTGACCCGGCCGTTTGTGAGGGTGGTGGTGGTCATGGCAAGAAGTGGGGGAGAAACGGCCGTTTCTTCAAACCCGGCAAGTTTAATGTTGAACCAGGGGTAAATAAGTTGTTTCTATGGATAGACCAGAAAATAAGACCAGGGTGTCTATCACTTCGTTGTTGACGTTAATAAATTGAAAGGTCATGGTTGTTAGGCTAGCCTCTATTTGCATAGCTCCGTGCATTCCATTATATTGCACCACACTTTCGGGAATAATTTCTTCAAACTCATAAATGTTGGTAGTGCCTCCCAACCCATTGATAAAATAAGGCAACCCGTTAGCCGAGAGGCGTTCATAATAATGTTCATGGCCGGAGAGTACTGCGTCTGCGCCCCACTCTTGAAAAGGCCAGCGCATGAGTTCTAACGAGCCATGCGGCCCAGAAGAGTAGGGGGGATGGTGAAAGTACACAATTTTCCAGGGCGAAGTCGAAGCGGGTAACACGGTTTGTAACCAGTTTTTTTGTACGGAGCCATCAGTAATACCATCCGGTTCACGGCCATCGCTGTCTATTACAAAAAAGTGGATTGGCCCCCAGATAAAATCATAATACCGTTCGTTCCCCGGCAAGGTGAAATAATCCAGGTGTGCTTGAACATTGTCCGTGCCCCAATCGTGGTTGCCCAGTGAAGGAAAAAACCGGTTTATATCGGCTCCGTTGCCATAATTGCCAACATAGGGGTAAATGTAGTTATGATAGTATTGGCCGATGTTGTTATCTATGGTATCAGCTTCACCGTGTGGATAATTATTGTCTCCCAGGGTAATGATAAAATCTGGTTGCCAGCTTTGCACCAGATTGGCTACAGCCTGCTCGTTGGCCCCAGCCAGGCCAAAATCGCCAATAGCAGCAAAACGAACGGTGGAGGCGGGGAGGGAGTGGGGAGAAACGGCCGTTGCAGGAGCCACCGACGCAACGACGGCAGAAAACAAAAACAAGGCCAGGAATGAAAAATAAAATGTGATTAGCCTGAAAAGGTGCTTCCTATAAAACGAAAATGTTTTGACACATTTATCTAATTCCATGCGCCTAATGTCTCCGGCCCACGATCCAGTTCCCAGGGATAAATGATATGAGCATCGGATACGGCCGCATAATAGGTGGGCGTAATGCCAGGGTACAGCGAGGTGGTTGGTTTATAATGCAACACGCAGGTTTCTGGTTTACCTCCGGCAATATCTACCCGGTTGGCAACGGTGACAATGTTGCGCCCTTTTGTCCACACATCATCTACCACTAAAATGCGGCGGCCTTCCAGCAGGTCGTTGGCCGGAAATTGAATAAACTCAGGAATAGCAAATTTGGTTTGCATCTGCAAACCTGGAAAGTCGGTAGGGAAACGCACCGAGGCGGTGAGAATGTAGGTGATATTCAGGGCTTCGGCCAACATTCCACCAGGTACTAACCCACCTCGTGTAATAATCAACATGGAATCAAAACGGCCGTGAATTTGGGGCACCAAGTAATCAATCAAACGGTCTACATCTGACCAGGTTAGAACCTCACGACGCATTGTTCACTCCTCATACCAAAAATTTGAGGATGCAATGCTACACCTTCCCTGGCAGGGTGTCAACTTTGTGAAAGTTTCGAGTTTTGAGTTTCGAGTTTCAAGTTGAGGGAAAAAATCCTGTGTAAATCCGCCCTATCCGTGCGATCAGTGGTTAGTTCCCGTTTCAGCCCGGCCGGGAACCTCTGAATGTTCTTATGGCAGGAGGGCCTGGAAGGTTTGGTCAAAGAGGGAGTAGGATTGTAACCCGGCCAAAAGCTGGCCGTTGATGTCAAAAACAGGCTGGCTGAAAATACCTCGTTCGCGGCGCAAAGCGTCCATTCCCATCACTGTCGCCAGACCATCCCCGTCGTAACAGCTTTCAAAGGTGGTTTGATCGACTCCAGCTTGAACGGCCGTTTCCACATAATAATCCCGCCCGGCGCCCCACAATTCGTCCTGGTTTTGGAAAAGTTGTTCATGTACCTGCCAAAACGCCTCCATACTTTGCCGGGCAATACATTCGGCCATCAGAGTGGAATAAATGCTGGGGTCGCCATGATTCAACACCGGCCAGAAAACCAGTTTCACCAACCCGGTATCTACATAATTTGCCACAATCTCTGGCTCAACGCTTAACACGTAAGCGCGACAGTTTCCTCAGAGAAAGTCGGAGTAATCTATCATGGTGATGGGGGCTTCGGGGTTACCCCGGAAATAAAGCCCTTCTGCGGTGCGCCCCACGGTGATGAGGGGGGTGCCAGGAGTTTCGTTGGGAGGAACGGCCGTTGCGGTGGTGGTGGCAGTGGCTGTCGGGGGTTGAGGCGTGGTAGTAGGCACGGTGGTGGCAGTGGGCACCGGTTCGTCGGTAGGGGGAAGAAGGGTGGCGGTGGGAGGAACGGCCGTTGCCACTGTGGGTGGGTTGGTAGATTCAGCAATGGGAGCGGGGGCAGTTGCTGATGGCACACAAGCCACCAAACCCAACAATAAAATAAGAAAAAGCTGTTTTATTTGCATCCCCCCATTATAACCAGCAAAAAGCGTCTTTACCTTACGGCTTTCTTAAGAACCGGGGGGATACAGGTTTACACCTTCCCCATTCCCCCTGCCACCTTGTGATGGGAGCGAACAATGCGCTCTATTTGTTTGCGCGTATAAGGGGGTTTGTGGGCATCAATATACAGGTGATAATTTTCATCTACCACCCTCTCCAATACTTCAATATCCAAACTGGTATCCAGGTTTTCTTCATAAGCCGGAGGTGGGTAATAACTATCGCCCAAAAAAACAACCCCCGCCCCAACCACCTTTACCGCAATGGAATCGGCAGCGTGTTTACCCCCCACATGCAACAGTTCCAGCACGGCCCCTGGGGTTTCCAGTCGGTAAGTGTGGCTAAAAACGATTTGCGGCAGCACAAAGTGGAACTTTTGCCAATCCTCTGCCGAGAAACCCAGGTGCAGATCGGGGTTTCGCTCCACTTTCAGCCGCACATAATCTGCATCAATATGTTCTGTTTGCAGGGTTAACAACGCCTGACGACACTGTTCGTGGGCTACCACGGTGACATCTGGGAAAACATACGCCCCAAAAACATGATCCCAATGGTGATGGGTGTAGACGATGTGGCTTACCGGTGGGGCATTGATTTTGCGTAACTCTTTTTGAATGGTGCGTGCCAGTTCTGGGCTGTTTCCTGCGTCAATAAGCAGGGTGGCCCGGTGCCCAATAACAATCCCTACCGTAGCTTGCACGACGTTAGGGGCGTTGTTGTAGGGATACATCCAAACATTGTGGGTAACATGGGTGAGGGACATAGGCAACGGGGAGATTGTCAGTGGGGTTTTTGCCCCACATGTACAGCGATGGTGCCAAACATAAACAGCTTGTAGGCGATGTTGATAAATCCGGTGTTTTTCATGATGTTAACTAAAGTATCCGGGTCTTTGAACTGCTGGGTGCTGTCGGGCAGGTAGCGGTAGGCTTCGCTGTTGCCTGCAATGAGCCGCCCCAGGGTGGGAATGACATAGTTGAGGTGGATGCGGATAAACGGCCGTAACCAATTTTCCTTCGGTGGACTAGATTCTAATACCACTACTCGCCC